>RFJH01000266.1 GCA_003694975.1 Anaerolineae bacterium
CGCGGTGCGCTGGGCCGAGTAATCCTCGGGAGCGATTTTTCCCAGAGCGTGGTCGAAATCCAGTTCCTGCAAGGAGGCGATGACGCGCTCTCGCTCGGCGAGCAAGGCAGAGAGTTCGTGTTCTCCGGCGGTATCCGGGTTGAGCGTTTCACCCCGGCCAAAGGGCTGCACCACGTAGAGGACGATAGGGACAAGCAGGGCAAGAAGGAGAAGAATGGCTCCGATTTCCATTGCATCCTCGCTCACGGCGCCAGCAGGGGGTCAATGATGGCGCGGATCTCGTCTTCCGAGCGGAACGGCCCGATCTGCACGTAGCGCAGCACCCCCTGGCGGTCTATGAAATACGTCTCCGGTACGCCTTTGATGCGGAACAACTGGGAAATCTTTGTTCCCTTATCCGGGCCGTTGGGATAGGTGATATCGAAGCGCCGGAGGTACTGGCGCGCTTCCGGCTCGGTATCCACGTAGTCCGCGCCCAGGAAGACCACATCACCGCTTTCCCGATAGTGGCGCCAGGCGGATTCCAGTTCCGCGGCTTCCTGTTCGCAGGGTTTGCACCAGGAAGCCCAGAAGTTGATCACCACCACCTTCCCTCGTAATTCGGAGAGATGCACTTCGGACTGACCGTTGTATTCATAGCCGGAAAAGAGGGGCAGGGTGAAGTCGGGGATGGTGTCGCCGGGTTGCACCGTCCCTTGCTGGGCACGGACCAGTCCCCAGGCCAGGACGGCGAGCAATCCCAGCAACCCTCCCCAGATGAGCACCTGCGCCCAGAGAGGGATCGTGCGTTTCGATGTTTGTTCCGCCTGCATGGTTTCCATACGTTTTTTCTCCTGAACACACCGTACCGGAGCGGTCACTCACGCTTTCGGAGTTCTTCCTCCAGACGGGCCATGTACTCGTCTTGAACGGGGGTCGCCTCGGACTCCCCGACGCCGGGCGCGGCAGCCTCAGGCCGATTCCAGGCCTTGAGCGCCCGGTACAGGATGAACGCGCCGGCCAGAATGGCAATCGGTGGGACGATGTACGCCAGCCAGAAGACGCCCTGACGCGGTGGCTCTGCGAGCACGCGCGCGCCGTAGTTTTCGACGAAGTACTGTTTGATTTGTTCTTCCGTCCAGCCCTCGGCCAGTTTCTGGCGGATCAACTCGCGCCACTGACGGCAGGCCTCGGTGGGGCACACATCGAGCGGCGTGTTCTCGCAGACCGGGCAGTAGAGTTGCCGCGCGATGGCGTTCACCTCATCATCGGAGGGTGTGGGGGCCTGGGCATGAACGGTATCCGCCTGCCAGGCGAGGAGGACAAACGCTGCCGCCACGATCAAGAGGGCAAACAACGCCGCGCGCGAGAGGGTGGAAAGAGGCGCTTTTGTGATCATAAGATTGTCCTTTCACTTCTGCTCAGGCTTTGCCTGAGGCCGTCGCCGCGGCCCGTACCGGCACGTAGGCCGGTTCCCTCTCCGGCCAGGCTGCGACCAGGGTGCCGAAGATGAACACCAGGGCACCAATCCACAACCAGTTGACCAGGGGGTTGTGAAAGACCTTGAACGTCGCGCCGACCGCCGAGGCCGGCTCCCAATCCACCAGGATCACGTAGAGGTCATCGGCCAGCGTGCTGTACAGGCCGGGAATCGTCATCGGTTGCTGGGAGTCGTAATAATAATCAATCCGAGGGTGCAATTCGGCCACCGCCTTGCCGTCTCTGGTCACCTGGAGCACGGCGCGGGTCACGTTGCGGCCATCGGGAACGTCAAAACGGGCGATATCGGTATACGTCAGAGTATACCTGTCCAGGGCGAGCGCTTCGCCCAATTGCACCGTTCCCTGGGTTTCCGTCTGGAATACTTCAATGCCCAGGATGCCAATGGCCATCAGCACCATGCTGATATGGATGATATAGCCACCGTAGCGACGGCGGTTGCGACCGGCGAGTCGCCACAGGGCGAGGGGGAGGCTCTCCCGGTGGGCTTTCTGGCGCGCTCGCGCGCCACGCCAGAACTCGTAGAGAGTCACGAAGCCGGTGAAGGCGATCAAAGTGAAACCGATGAGGGCGACGACGTTGCGCACACCGGCAAGGAAATACACTGCCGCGACCACAAGAAGGGCAGCCAGCGCCGGTTTCCAGAGAACACGTCCCAGCGTTTTGGCGGTGGAGCGTCCCCAGGCCGAGAGCGGTGCGATGCCCATCAGGAGCAGGAGCGCTCCCCAGAGCGGCGAGGTGGCACGTTCGTAGAACGGCGGGCCAACCGTGACCTTCTGCCCGGTGACCAGTTCGGAAATCAGCGGGAAGATGACGCCCCAGAAGCATACCACGAGGATGCTCAGGAAGAGCAGGTTGTTGAACAGGAAGAGAGCCTCGCGCGAGAGGAGGGATTTCATCTCCGTCTCGCCGCGCAGGTCTGGCCAGCGCCAGAAGAGCAAGGCCAGCGAGGTGATCAGCGTCAGACCGATGAAAGCGAAGAACATCGGCCCGATGGCACTTTGGGCGAAAGCATGTACCGAGGACAACACGCCGGAGCGGGTCAGGAACGTTCCAAAGATGACCAGGTCGTAGGTCAGGATGATCAGGAACATGTTCCAGTGTTTGAGCATCCCTTTCCGCTCCTGAATCATGACCGAGTGCAGGAACGGCGTGCCGGTCAGCCAGGGCATGAGGGCGGAGATCTCCACCGGGTCCCAGCCCCAATAGCCGCCCCAACCGAGCACATCGTACGCCCAACGAGCGCCCAGGACGAGACCCAGCGAGAGGAAGAGCCAGGCCCACAGCGTCCAGCGGCGGGTGATGCGGATCCAGCGGTCATCGGTGCGACCGGTGATCAGGGCAGCCATGGCGAAGGCATAAGGAATGACGAAGGACACGAAGCCCAGGTAGAGCATGGGTGGGTGGATGATCATCCCCGGATGACGCAGGAGGGGGTTCAATCCCCGTCCGTCCTCGGGAGTGACGGGGAGGCCACCTGCCGGTCGGAAAGTGTAGGCGTCCACGCCGGAAGCGGTTTGCCAGAAGCGGGCGAAGGGGTTCTCAAAGAAGACCACCATCGCCAGGAAGAACGCAATCGTGATCGCAGTCACCACGATCACCCAGGGCAGGAATTCCCGATCGCGCGCCCAGTTGCGCAGGGTGACTGCCGAGGCGAAGAGTGCCATCAGCCAGGACCAGAAGACCAGCGAGCCGGCCTGACCGCCCCACAGGGCGGTGACCTTCAGATAGAACGGCATGCTCCGGCTGGTCACCTGATAGACAAACTCTACCTCGTAATGGTCGTTGACCAGAAGGTAAATCAGTGCCAGGGCAGCCACGGTGAGCAAAGGCCAGATGAGCAACATGGCCCGACGGGCGCTTTCCACCGCCCGCGCGGAAGGTTTGCGCGCCCCGTAAATGGCCGCACCGGCAGCATACAGCGCCACGACCAGGGCGGTGACCAGAATCCCGTACCCAAAATCAGCGATCATTGTCTTTTTCTCCTAAAAAACAAACCCGATGGGCTGACTGCCCATCCGGCTTACTGTTCGACCTGTTGCGGGACGGCTTCTTCATAGCGAGTCGGGCATTTGAGCAGGAGTTCGTCGGCGTAGAAGATGCCGTCCTCTCCCAGGTGACCGGTCATGATGGCCTGAGCCTCGTTGCGCAACAGGTCGGGGCGGGGGCCATGGTAGACCACCTGCAAGCGGGGGCGGTTCGGGTCGTTGACGGCTTCTTTCAACACGGCAGCCAGCCCGCCTTGCGCCTCGATCTCTTTGTTATCGCCGGTCACATGAGCGACGGTGAACTTCAAGGTCAGTGTCTCCGGATCGTACTGGATGGTATCCCCGATCACCGCGCCGGAGACGCGCAGGTTCTTGCCAATCACACTTTCCCCTTTGGCCTGTAGTTCTTCCACGGTCATGAAGTATTCGGCGCTGGCCTGCGTGGAGGTAGCGATTAACCATATCACCGCTGCCAGGATCAACAGGCCGCCCAGGACAAATTTCATCCGTTGCATGAGTTCCTTCCTCCGATAAACGTCAACTGTCCGTTGTGATTTCGTTGAGAGATGGTTTCACCGCCGAAAGGCGACGTTCACCCTCAGCGTTATCATTTTACACATTTAGATTAACCCAGGCTGAGAAGGGGAGCGACAAATGTCACCAGCAGGGCTTCAATTTGTCCTGAACCGGCGGAGAGACATCATTCCAGGGAAATCAACCCCGTCTTGATGGCGAATTTTACCAGTTCGGTGCGCGAGTGCATGTTCAGTTTCTTCATGATGCGCTCACGGTGGCGGGCAATGGTCTTCGGGCTGAGGCCGAGTTGCTCACCGATCTCACGGTTGGTCAACCCCTGCCCCACCAGTTCGAGCACCTGACGCTCGCGCCGACTGAGCACGTCCAGGCCGACCGCGTTCTCATCCGAGGTCTCTGGAGTATCCAAGCGCCGTGCACCCGTCCGCTCAACCAGACGCTGGTAGTCCTCCAGCAACCAGCGCGCCAGGGCAGGCTGCAAATAGACATGTCCCTCGGCCACGGCCTGCACGGCGGCGATCAACTCGTCCGGCGCGGCCTGTTTCGTCAGGTAGCCGGAGGCACCGGCGGCGAGCATCTCCATGAAATAATGCTTATCGGCGTGGACGGTCAACGCCAGCACCTGGCACTCCGGGCACAGCGACCGCAGGCGGCGCGTGGCCTCCAGGCCGTCCATGCCGGGCATGGTGATATCCATCAAGATCACATCCGGCCGGACTTCCAGAGCGCGCTCGATGGCCTCGATGCCGTTTCCGGCCTCGGCCACCACCTGCAATTCGTCCTGCAATTCGAGGAACGAGCGCAACCCCGTCCGGACGACTTCGTGGTCATCCACCAGCATCACGCGAATCGTGCCCATCACCATGCTCCTTTCCATCACCGAACGAGTTTAGGGGAATGACGGCCTCCACCCGTGTACCCTTCCCCGGCGCCGAACGCAGGATAAACTGTCCGTCCACGGCATCCACACGCTCCCTCATGCTCATAAGCCCCCACCCACGTGGCGGCTCGAAGCGTTCGTTGGGATCGAACCCTTTCCCGTCGTCCGTCACCTGCAACACCACACGTTCTTTTTCAAAGGAAAGCCGCACCCGCGAGTGGCACCTCCCGGCGTGGCGCACCACGTTATACAGCGCCTCCTGCGCCACACGGAAGAGAACCGTCTCTATGAGGGGGTCGAGGCGTCGCGGCTGCCCTTCGACCTGCAATTGCACATCCAACCCCTTGGGGCAGCAATCCTGCTCCAAAAGATATTCCAGAGCAGGCAACAGCCCCAGGTCATCGAGGTGGGAGGGGCGCAGATCGTGCACCAGCCGGTACAGTCCCTGAGACATGCGTCGGCTCAGTTCTTGCAGCCGCTCCACGCGTTGGCGCAGGCGAGGGTTCTTGTGGAGGCCATCCCCCAGCGCGGCCAGTTCGAGCGAAAAGGCGGAGAGGATTTGTGCCGTTTCATCGTGTAACTCCCGCGCAATGCGCGCCCGTTCCTCCTCCTGGGCACGCACGGTGTGACGCAGCAACTCGCGACGCATGGCATCCCGTTGCTCCAGGGCTTCCAGGCGTGCCTGTTGCGCGGCGATCATGCGCTCCCGTCGCTCCTGTTCGAGCACCTGGGTAGCACGCAATAGATTCAGTGTCACCAGTATGGCCAGCACCGAGCGCACGACTTCGTGGTGGACGCCGGTCGCCTCGTAGAAAATCTGCGTGTTGAGCAACGTCGCGGGGACCATCTCCACCGGCGGAGCAATGAGTTGCGTCAGGCTGTAGAGGGCAAAGCCAATCGCCGCCCAGTTCAGATTAGCCGCAATGGGACGGCGAAAATCGGTGCGTGCGTTCAGGGCCTGGAAACGTAACCCCAGAGCCGCCAGCAGGCTTCCCGGAACGGCAAGCAGGTAGCGGACCAGCGCGTCGGATACGGAGACCCAGTGGGTTGTGTTCTGCCCTTCGCCTGAGATGATGGCGCTAACCGATATTGTCACCATATAGGCGGCCAACGCGCCGATGCCCATATACACCCAGGTCCTTGAGTTGCCGGGTGGCAGGTGGAATGCCTGCACACCGTAGAGGAGTAACGCCAGGAACGACAGAGTGAGCAGGGTCAGGCGGAAGACGGCAATTTGTGAGGGTACATGCATCCCCATCCAGGTGGCTTGTAGCGTGAAGAACTCGACCCACTCGTGCATCCCGTGCAACACGCCGAAGGCGGCCAACGGCCATAAGAGGCGCGCCTCGGCCAGCGAGGGGGAGCGGCCCGCCTCCAGTGCCAACGCGACGCCCATCCCCAGGAAGGCCAGGCCGTAAATGAAGAACACCAGAAACGTGGTCGAGTCAAAGATGGGGCTTATCATGGTTTTCTTCCTCGCCCCTCATTGTAATAGAAAATCGAGGCCAAGTTCTCCCTGGATGTGTACCCTCTCCGGGGTGACAAATATCACATCGCCCCGTGGCCTTTATCCGGCGGAGCGGAACAATGCTCTGTTCTCCTGCACCCAGCGCACCAGCCGCTCGACTCCCTCCTCCACCCCCACCTTCGGGCGCCAAGCCAGGTCGTGCGCCGCTTTGCGGATATCGGCGTAGAAGACGCGCTGGTCGCCGGGCCGCCAGTCGCCGCGCCCGACCGTTATCTCCCGTCCCAGGAGGCGCTCCAGGAGCGGGCCGAACTCCGCCCACACGGAGAGCACGTTCTCCGGCCCCCCGCCGATGTTGTAGACCTGCCCCTGCGCCACGTCAATGTGCTCGATGGCCGCATCGTAGGCGTCCAGCAGGTCGTCCACGTAGAGCACGTCGCGCACCTGCTTGCCGTCGCCGTAAATCGTGATCGGGCGACCGGTCACCGCGGCGATGACGAACCACGCCACCCAGCCCTGGTCTTCGATGCCGAACTGTCTCGGCCCGTAGATGCACGATTGTCGGAAGACGACCGTCGGCAGGCCGTAGATGCGGTGGTAATCGCGCGTGTACTGGTCGCCGGTCCCCTTCGAGCAGCCGTAGGGAGAGTGAAAGTCCAGGGGCTGCGTTTCGGGGCAGCCGAAGGGCAGGTCCGCGTAACGGTAGCGCGTCTCCTCCTCCACGATGGGGACGTCTTCCATTCCCCCGTACACTTTGTTCGTGGAGGCGTAAAGGAAGATCGGACGGCGCTCCGAAAGCCGCGCCGCCTCCAACGCGTTGAACGTACCCAGCGCGTTGGCCTCGAAATCCTGACGCGGGTGTGTGACGGACGTGGTGACCGCGACCTGTCCCGCCAGATGGACGAGGACATCCGCCTCGCGCGCCGCCGCCGTGAGCAGGGCCGCATCGGTCACATCGCCGACGATGAGCCGGAACGCGCCCTTCCCGAACGTCTCCTCCAGCCAGGCCAGATTGACCTTCGCGCCGGCGCGGCTGAGATTATCGTAAATCGTCACCCGTTCGCCGCGCGCAAGCAGGCGATGAACATAATTCGAGCCGATGAACCCGGCCCCACCGGTGATGAGATAGTGTTTTGTCATCGTTTTCTACCAGGGATATTCAACGTAGTAACGCGGTCGCTGAGGGCGGGCGAACACCCCCACCGCCAGCATACCAAAGACGAAGCCGCCGATGTGTGCCCACCACGCCACGCCGCTCCCCGAAGCCCCGGCCAGCGAGAACAACCCCGAATAGACCTGCGAGAGGAACCAGAACCCCAGGTAAAAGACCGCCGGGATCTCCACGAAAGTGAAGAAAAAGAAGATCGGGAGGAGTGTCACGACACGAGATTGGGGGAAGAGGATCATGTAAGCGCCCAGGACGCCCGCAATCGCCCCGCTGGCGCCGATCATCGGCACGCGGCTGAACGGCAGGATGAAGACCTGCAACAGCGCCGCCGCGACCCCGCTCAGCAGATAGAAAACCAGGTAACGCCCGTGTCCCATGCGCCCTTCCACGTTGTCGCCGAAGATGTAGAGCGTCCACATGTTGCTCAGGAGGTGAAACCAGCCGCCGTGCAGGAACATGGCGCTGAAGACGGTCGGCCAGGCCTTCCCCGTATGCGCCAGGAGACGCAGGGGCACCAACCCCCACGTGTTCGTGAATCGCGCCACGCCGACCGGGCCCAGCATGGACTCATAGAGAAAGACCAGGACATTGGCGATGATGATCAGCCAGTTGACCAGGGGAAAACGACGGGAAGGAATGGTATCGTGAAGAGGAAACATACGATATCTCCAGGAGTCAGGCGGGGGGGTCAGGGGGCGCATCGGTCGCACGCGCCCGCAGGTTGCGCAACTGACGGTAGACGCCCGCGAGCGTCTGACCTTCCAGGGAGAGGGCATACGTGCCCACGATGCCGCTGAACAGGTAATTATACAGGCGCGCCGTCAAGGCAACGGCCAGGGCGGTGGACTGGTCGCCGCTCAGGAGGGTCAACGCGCCGCCGAAGGCGCCCTCGAACGTCCCCACCGCGCCGGGGAGAGAGGGGACCGCGCCGCCGAACGCCGCCGCACCCAGCCCGAACGCCCCCCATCCCAGGTGTGCCTGGGGGAAGAACGCCGCGATGATGAGATAGTATTCCACGACCGCGATCAGCCAGTCGAAGGCGCTCCAAAAAAGGAAGCGGATGAAACGCCAGGGCGAGGTCAGGACGCTCAAGCCGTTGAGGAACGAGGTGAGCATTCCACCGCCGAAGCGTTGAACGACCGGCCAGCGGGCGCTGAGTCGCCGATACGCAGCCAGAGTCTGCTCACGATAACGCGCCATGAGGTAGAGAACGGCCAGCCCGACCAGGACCATCCCGCCGACCACGAGGCTGACCCGCTCCGCTCCCGCCGCGCCGACCACGAACGGCACCGCGCCCGCCAGGAGGGCGGCGGAGAAGGCCAGGTCCACGACGCGCTCGATGACGATGGTCGGCAGGATTTCCAGAAAGGTCAACTCGCTCTTGCGGCTGAGCAGGAAGGCGCGCCCCATCTCGCCCAGCCGGAAGGGGAGGAAATTGTTCATCAGATAGCCTTCCCCAAGCGTCAGGAAGGTATCGCGGAACGAAGCCCGTTCCCGGAGCAGGGTGCGCCAGAGGAGCGCCCGCACGCCCAGCCAGGGCACGCTCAGCGCCAGCGCCGCCAGGAGCAGGAGAGGGTCCGCGTGCTGCACGGCCCGGGCGACGGCGCGCAGGTCTACGAAACGCACGATGGCGATCACCAGCAAGGTGCTGATGATCGCGCCGGGCAACCAGCGACGGGCATTTTTCCAGAAATCAGAAGTCATCGAGCCGACCTGTCATTCTTCCTTCAAGCGCAGGACGGCCATGAAGGCTTCCTGGGGGATCTCCACGTTGCCGACCATTTTGAGCCGCCTCTTGCCACGCTTTTGTTTTTCCAGGAGTTTCTTCTTGCGGGTGACATCCCCACCGTAGCACTTGGCGAGCACATCCTTGCGCAGGGCTTTCACGTTGGCGCGCGAGATCACACGTCCGCCCGCGGCGGCCTGGATCGCCACGTCGAACAGTTGGCGCGGGATGAGTTTCCGCAGGCGGGTGATGAGCGCCTGGCCTTTGTGATAGGCGTCCTTGCGGTGGACGATGCTCGCCAGCGCGTCCACCGGCTCGCCGTTGACCAGAATCTCCAGTCTCACCAGGTCATCGGGGCGGTATTCGGCGAACTGGTAATCCAGCGAGGCGTAGCCGCGCGTGCGTGATTTCAATTCATCGAAGAAATCCACAATCAGTTCAGAGAGCGGGATGCGGTAATTCAATTGCACGCGATGCGGCGCGGGGTACTCCTGCCCTGTGAACTCGGCGCGGCGCTTGGTAGCCAGGTCCATCACGGCGCCGTAGTAGTCCGTGGGCGTGAAAATCTGGATGTCCATCCAGGGCTCGCGGATTTCGGCGATCTGTCCCTCATCGGGCAGTTCGGCGGGGGAATCGATCAGCACCGTGCTGCCATCGCGCAACACCACCTCGTACTCCACCGAGGGCGCGGTGAAGAGCACGTCCAGGCCGTATTCGCGCTCCAGGCGCTCCTGGATGATTTCCATGTGAAAGAGACCCAGAAATCCGGCGCGGAATCCGAACCCCAATGCCTGCGAAGTCTCCGGCTGGAAGACCAGAGAAGCGTCGTTAAGTTGCAGTTTGTCGAGGGCATCGCGCAGGTCGGCATAGTCATCGGCGTTCACGGGGTAGATCCCGGCGAAGACCATCGGCTTGGGATGGCGGTAGCCGGGCAGCGGCTCCGGGGCGGGGTTCGCGGCGTTGGTAATCGTATCGCCGACGCGACAATCGTGAACGGTCTTCAATCCGGTCGCGATGTAGCCGACTTCGCCGGTCGTCAATTCGCCGATGGGCTTCATGTCCGGGGCGAAGACGCCGATTTCCACCGGTTTGGCGCGCGCGCCGGTCGCCATCATCAACAGGGTGTCATTCATGGCAACGCGTCCATCCACCACGCGCACGTAGGTAACCACACCCTTGTAGGCATCGTAATGCGAATCGAAGACCAGCGCCCGCAGAGGCGCATCGGCCTCTCCGCGCGGCGGTGGGACGCGTTGCACCACCGCTTCCAACACCTGCTCTACGTTCGTGCCCTCCTTCGCCGAGATGCGGATGACCTCGTCCGGCGAGATTCCCAGGAGGTTGCCCAGGTCTTCGGCCACTTCGTCGGGGCGGGCCGAGGGCAGGTCAATTTTATTGACAACGGGGATGATTTCGAGATCGGCCTCGATGGCCTGGTAGAGGTTCGCCAGAGTCTGCGCCTCGATGCCCTGGCTGGCGTCCACCACCAGGACGGCCCCCTCACAGGCGGCCAGGGCGCGGCTCACCTCGTAGGTGAAGTCCACGTGGCCGGGGGTGTCGATCAGGTTGAGTTCGTAGGTCTGGCCGTCGTGGGCGGTGTAGGACATGCGCACGGCGGAGGCCTTGATCGTCACGCCCTTCTCGCGCTCCAGTTCCATGGAATCGAGCACCTGCTCGGTCATCTCGCGTTCGGGGATGGTGCCGGTGAGTTGGAGCAGGCGGTCGGCCAGCGTGGACTTGCCGTGGTCCACGTGGGCGATGATGCAGAAATTTCGGATGTGCGCAGCCATAGGCGCGGGGAAGTATACCCGATTTTTTCCGCCCCTCATCATTCTACCCTGATGAGCAACGCCGCCGTCTTTCCCTCTGCTATAATCCCCATGATGATACTGGTCACAGGCGGAACCGGCTTCGTCGGTCGCGCGCTCATTCGGCAATTGGTCAGCGCGGGGTACCACGTGCGCACGCTCATCCGTCCCTCGCCGCGCACACCGCGCCTGCCGCGCGGCGTACCGGTCGAGGTCGCGGTGACAGGGCTGAGCGATATACGCGGTCTGCGCGCCGCGCTGCGCGAGGTGGATATCGTCATTCACCTCGCCGGTAGCGAGAGCCAGGGCGCGCGTGCCACGTTGCTCGACACCGACGTACGCGGCACGCGCAACCTGGCGCAAGTCGCCGCCGAAGCCGGGGTCCGGCACTTCCTCTTCCTCAGTCACCTCGATGCCGATCGCGCCTCCGCCTTCCCTGTCCTTAAAGCGAAAGGCATTGCCGAGGAGTACATCCGCCGCAGCGGAGTCCCCTATACCATCTTCCGCTCCGCCATCGTCTTTGGGCCTGGAGACCATTTCACCACCGCCCTGGCGCACCTCCTCCGCCTCGCGCCGGGCATCTTTCCCCTCCCCAACGGTGGCAAGACGCTGCTCCAGCCCCTCTGGATAGAAGACCTGACCGCCTGTTTCCTGTGGGCGCTCGAAGAGCCCACCGCCATCAACCAGACCTACGAGATCGGCGGCAGTGAACGCTTTACACTGCGGGAGGTGGTGGAAATCTTGCTCTCCGTCACGCGCAGGCGCCGTCTGCTCGTTTCCTTGCCCCTGCCTTTGTTACGCGCCTTCGTTATGGTGGTGGAAACGTTCTTCCCCTCGATCCCGGCCTCCACACTCTGGTTGGACTATCTCGCCGTCAACCGCACCTGCCCGATAGACACTCTACCGCGCGTCATCGGCTTGATGCCGGCACGTTTTGCCTACCGCCTCGACTACCTCATCCCCAAACCATGGTATCTCAGGTTACGAGATGCCCTCATCGTGCAGGGAAGGAAGGCAAGACACTCTTTCCGCACAGCCTGGCAAAAAATGCGCAAGCAGGAGTAACGAAATGTCTGAAACGCCGTGGACGATTCGCCTTCTCGAAACCGCAGAAGAGATGACCGCTGTGGAAGACCTGCAACGCATTGTCTGGCCGGGCAGCGAGACAGACATCACCCCGGCCCACCTTTTGGTCACCGTGGCGCACAACGGCGGGGTGGTGCTGGGAGCGTTTGTCGAGGACGAACTTGTCGGCTTCGTCTTCGGCTTCCCCGGCCTGGAGATGCTCCCCGATGGCCCTCAGCCAAAGCATTGCTCACATCAACTCGGCGTTCATCCAGAATGGCGCAATTCCGGCCTGGGCTTCGCCCTCAAGCGCGCCCAGTGGCAGATGGTACGGAAACAGGGATTGACGCACATCACCTGGACGTACGATCCCCTGCTCAGCCGCAACGCTTACCTGAACATCGCCAAACTGGGGGCGGTGTGCAACACGTACCTTCGTTCCGTCTATGGGGCGATGCGCGACGGCCTGAACGCAGGGTTGCCCTCCGACCGCTTCCAGGTGGACTGGTGGGTGACCAGCAAACGCGTGGAACGACGCCTCAGCCGCCAGAGTCGTCGCCGCCTTGGGCTGGACCATTTTCTCCAGGCCGATTCTCAGGTCCTATACCGCACCGAACGGACCCCGGGCGGTCTGCTGCGTCCACCTGAGCGATTCGCCCCCCTGGAAGGGCGCATCGCCCTGGTCGAAATCCCCTCCGATTTCCTGTCCCTCAAAGAGGCCGATTTCGCCCTCGCCCGTGACTGGCGTTTCTTCTCGCGCGAAGTCTTCGAAACCGCTTTCGAGAAGGGGTATCTGGTGACCGATTTCGTCTTTGAGCGCTCCGAAGAGGGAGGACGCAGTTTCTACGTCCTGACACACGGAGAGAGTACGCTGGGAGATGCGGAGTGAGAGCACGCCGGCCCTCGGACAGGGTAAAATAGTGGCAAGATTGTCCGCCTCTTCAATATTCGCGAGACCAAACAAAAGGAGAACGCCATGGACTTTACCAGACTTGCCCTCGTCGCCTTTTTTGTGGAGGCCATCGTTCAGACGATCAAACCCCTTTATGATCCTGAGAAGGGGTGGAACCGCAATGTCCTCCTGGCACTGGCCGGCGGCATCATCGTGTGCGTGCTGACCGGCGTGGACCTGTTTGCTCAATTGGGCCTTGCCATTCCGATCCCCTACGTCGGATCGGTGCTGACCGGCATTATCGCCAGCCGCGGCTCCAACGTGGTGCATGATGTCTTCAAGTTCGTTGAACAGAGCGCACATCCCGATAGCGGCCTGGGAGCGGTTGGATAGGTGCGCATCAGGCACGCCATAGGAAAATGCTTCGCTTTTTCTCCCCACTCGAAGGCAGAAGATGACAAAGGCGACCGGTAGAAGGTCGCCTTTGCTTATGGAGGCCGGTCGGGAGAGCGCGACCGGCTGCAATGGGGCGCAAGAGGGAGATTACCTGCGGGGAAACGAGGCTTCGTCGCGTGCATGGGCACTCATACCGATGGGATGATAGGTCGGCTCGTGACGTGCAGCAGCCGGGCGCCCAGACAGGGACGTGGCAACCGGTTTGGGCGCCGGGCGGACGGGAGATGTCAGTGGGCGCGCCGTGGCGGTCGAGCGGCGGGTGGCCACGCTCAAAGGGCGTTCTGTCCCCATGCTGAAGAGACGCTCTCCGGCGATGGAGAACGTGCCGATGATCAACACCCGAATCAACCACACCATCACGGCGACGAAGATGGGCACCACGCGCATCATCGTCCCTGGGCTGATGACCACACTGGCCGCGGCTTGATGGTTGACAATGGCCACGGAGACGCCCCACCACGTGAGGGTCGCGTTCATTGCCGCAGCCAATAGCCATGCCCCGAAGAGATACCAGACCTCGGCGGGTTCGTCGGCGCCTTGCTCCGGTGTGAAGAGGCGCGCGATGCCGGCGAAGTCAATCCCGCAGAAGGCAATGGCCAGGATGGTCGCCCAGCGAATGCCGGCAAAGCGCAGGTCCCCCAGCAAGTCGTGCAGGGCGAACTCAGTGGTGGAGAAGTTGAAGATCTCGAAGGACAGCAACGCCGCGAGCAGGATACTCCCGAATAATGCGCCACGTTGCAACATGGTGCTTCGCAATAGCGGCACCAGATGAAGGGTAGACGAGCGTTTCACGGCACACCTCCTGTGAGATGCCAGAACGGTCAGGTGCTTTAAATATAGAATATTTGTTCTAAAAAGTCAAGGGGGACGCAACGAAAAAAAGCCCGATTTCAGCAAGAAATCGGGCTTCCTGGCCAGGGCGGAAAAGACTTTTCCGTATGATGAATGCGCTCGGCCTCCTCCCAAAGTCGTATTTGCCCGTCAAGTTTTTTCAGTGCTCCCCGCCTCCTCCCTGGGCACGCACCAGTTCCACACCCAGGACAATCAGTTCGTCCGGCAAATCCGGCGGGATCGGCCCCATCGCAGCGACAGAAACGCCGTTTGGCCCGAAGAGTATCACCAGTTGCGAAGGCCCCCCCGGCGACTTTCCTATCGGATGGCGTTCTGCCCATTCTGCCAGCGGATTGACCGTCCAGGGATTGAGAATCTGTCGCGCTCGTGTAGGGTCGGTGGTAAAGGCCATGAAGTAGGGTTCCAGGCGCGGCGGGAGCGGAGCGAGAACCTCGGCATCATCCATACCAGGCGCGTCCAGTTCATCGAAGCCGTAAACGTTCAAGGATTTTTTGAAAAGCGGTTTGTTCAGTCTGCCCAGCAACCCCCCAATACTTGTCTGTTGCCCCGTCTTCTTCTGCGCCAGGTAAAGAAAGCCTTCCTCAAGAACGAAGTCATCCGATTGCCAGCGGATGATGGGGACAATAATGGTGGAATTGGACTGTGTGGTTTGCATCTCCCACCGTACTCCCTCGGTGACACCCTGCTGCGAGATGCTCATTTGGGCGGCTGCGCTGTCCACAATGGCTCCCTCATCTCCTACGCCAAGGAAGTCGCGCAGGCGGCGGGCAGTTTCCTCATGGCGTCCTCGATTGCTGTCATAGTACGAATGCAACGGGACGCGTTCCCCATTGCGAAGGACAATGGCAACGCGGTAGGTGTACCTCCTCCCCTCCTCATCGCTGCTCTCCAAACGCTCCACGATTACGGCGAGGATCTCGTCCAGCGGAATTTCTTTCACCGATTGTCGCCATGGGGAGCGGTAGGTCAATGTGAGCAGGCCGGTGCTCTTATCGGCAGTAATCGTCAATACAGAGGGCAAGAGGAAACTCAACAGGCCGATGGCGATGCCGATCAGGGCAATCGCGAGTGATTTCTCCGCATAGGCGATGAACAGGGTGAGGGCAGTTGCTATGATGCCAATGAACCACCACCCTGTTGGCCTCTCGCGCAGGGTAAGGCGTTGTGAATTCATTTCCATCGAGATGTCTCCTAACAGATGTTCTTCGCTCGGGAATGGCTGCTCTTTATCAGTGTAGCACATTTTGGAATGTATCAGGGTGCACTCAGATGTTGTAAAAACGAGGACACTCTTCGCTCGACGGTGGGGCGCAAGTAGCCCTTTCTGTGTCATGGCAGGTGCCCGTCAGGGCGCGAAGCCATCTCTCGCACCGGGGAGGAGATCGATTCGGCGGGCTTGGCCCGCCCGCGATGACCCAAAGAGAGCACGTTGGCAAGAATCTTTTCTACATGTTTTGAATGCACCAATGTATTCAGTGCTTGACGGGATGGATGAAGAAGGGTATAACTTACCGTACGTTCAGTAAGACGTTTTGTGTCGAGAGAGGCTTTTATGGATACTTCCCGCCCTGCCCGTGTTGGACGACAGCACATCCTCGAGGTCGCCGAGCGCCTGTTTACCGAGCATGGCTATCGTGCTACCTCGATCCGTGAGATTGCCCAGGCCTGCGGTGTGACCAATGCAGCCCTCTACTACTACTTTCCCAGTAAAGAGGCCCTTTTCTTCGAGGTGATGCAGCGACATGCGGAGCGTCTGCGTCAACGCATGACGGAAGCCGGCGCGCGCACGCAAACGCCGCGCGAACGCCTCGCGGCCATCCTGCGCGAATATACCCACATCGTTACCGACCAGGATTCACCATTCTTTTTATTGCGTCGCGGTGCCAGAGGCTTCAAACAACGCAAGGCATTGCGCACCCGATTCGGCCGTCTGATGACCACGATGCTGGCACCGATGCAAGAGACACTAGCGGAAGCGCTCGCTGCCGGCGAATTGCGCTCTCAACCCGACCCCGCCGAGGCTGCTGCCATGCTGATTGGCATGTTGCATGGCCTGGTGCAACATCGCCGCACCTGCACCGATCACAATCCCCCCACCTCCGATGAAGATGTGGACCTGATCGTTGACGTATTCTGGCAGGGCATGTCCGTTACTACCTGCTGATTACTGCTTTACTGATTACTGCTCACTGATTACTGCTCACTGATTACTTGATTACCCTATGACTGGTCTTCGACGTACTTTCCTTTACCTTCGCCGTTACTGGCCCAGCGCGCTGGGTGCCTTGCTCAGCCTTCTCCTGGTCAATGCCGCCAACCTGACCGCGCCCAAACTGCTGCAATATCTGATTGACAAAGGCATCAAACCGCTGGATATGGGCGCCGTCTGGCTGGTGACCATGGCTCTGGTAGGTGTGGCGCTTGTGCGCGGCGTGTTCAATTTCTTGCAAGGCTATCTCGGTGAGGTCGCTTCGCAGGGCGTGGCGTACGATCTGCGCAACGATATTTTTGCCAAATTGCAAAGTCTGAGTTTCTCCTACCACGACCGCGCCCAGACGGGCAAACTGATGACCCGCATGACCTCCGATGTGGAACTGGTACGCATGTTCCTGGGACGTGGCCTAGTGATGCTGCTCTCGGCCATCCTGTTGCTCATCGGCACGCTGGTCATGCTCTTCCTGATGAGTTGGCGCCTGACGTTGCTTGTATTGCTCACCATCCCCGGCATCGCCTTCATTTTCACCCTCTTCGTACGGAATGTGATGCCCATGTCGCGCACGGTGCAACAGAAACTGGGGGCCCTGAACACCATCTTGCAAGAGAACCTGCGCGGCATTCGCATCGTCAAAGCCTTTGCCCGTGAGGAACACGAGATCGAGCGTTACGCCGCCCGAAACCACGACCTCCTGGAATCCAACATTTCCCTGATCCGGCTTTTCAGCACCTACTTCCCATTGATCTTTTTCTTCTCCAACCTGGGAACGGTGATCGTCGTTGGCGTGGGCGGTTATCTGGTCATTCAGGGGCGTCTCACCCTGGGCGAATTGACGGCCTTCATCGGCTACCTGATCTATCTTCTGATGCCGATGTTCATGATGGGGATGATCGGGGCCATGCTCTCACGTGCCGAGGCCTCGGCGCAGCGCATTGTTGAGGTCCTGGACGCGGAGTCCGAAGTCCGCGAGCGCCCCGGCGCGATCCCTCTTCCGCCGATACGCGGCCGCGTGGAGTTCGATCACGTCTCGTTCCGCTACGTTGGCGCGGAGTCGAATGTCATCACGGATATCTCCTTCGTCGCAGAGCCGGGGCAGACGGTTGCCATCCTGGGACAGACCGGCGCGGGCAAGTCCACAATTATCAACCTGATCCCGCGTTTCTACGACGTGACCGAAGGCCGCGTGCTGATCGACGGCTACGACGTGCGCGATGTAACCCTGGACTCGCTGCGCTCACAGATCGGCTTCGTTTTGCAGGAGACGACGCTCTTCTCCGGCACGATCCGCGAAAACATTGCCTACGGACGCCCCGATGCCTCCCTGGACGAGGTGGTGGCTGCCGCCAAAGCCGCGCAGGCGCATGATTTCATTCTCGAACTCCCTGATGGCTACGAGACACGTGTCGGGGAACGCGGTGTGGGGCTCTCCGGCGGGCAGAAACAACGCATCGCCATCGCCCGCGCCCTGATCCTCGACCCCCGCACTTTGATTATGGATGACGCCACCTCTTCGGTGGACGCCGAGACGGAATACAAAATTCAAAAGGCCCTCGAACACCTGCGCGAAGGGCGCACGACGTTCATCATCGCACAGCGCATCAGCACGGTGCGCACGGCGGACAAAATCCTCCTGCTCGACCGGGGGCGTCTCGTCGCCGAGGGGACGCACGAGGAGTTGTTGCGCACGAGTGAGTTGTACGTTGAGATCCTGGAGACGCAATTCGCCGCCCACGAGGAAATTCTGGCCGCCCTGGAGCGGTTCTAACGGAGTAACGGATTATGTTTCATGGAATGCGCCGCATCGCGCAAACAGAAGAAGAACGCCCTGAAAACACCAGGCGCGTGGTCGGACGGTTGGTCCGCCACCTCGCGCCTTACAAGAAGTACGTCCTCATCGCTTTGCTCCTGACATTGGTCTCTGCGGCCACACAGGGTCTTGGCCCCACCCTGGTTGGGCGCGCCATTGACCGTTTTATCGCGCCGGGGGATGTGCGCGGTTTAGTTGGCATTGTCTTTGCCCTCCTGATCGTGTACGTGATTGGGATGCTCGCCACCCGTTACCAGACTTACTTCATGGGTGTCGCCGGGCAAAAGGTGCTGGCCGACTTACGCCAGAAGGTCTTCGAAAAAATCGAGAGCCTGCACCTGCAATATCTGGAGGGTAAGCAGGCAGGCGACCTGATGAGCCGCCTGGTAAACGACATTGACGCTCTGAACAGTTTTATCAGCCAGTCCCTGGCACAAATCATCGGCGCCTTCTTCGCTCTGATCGGCATCATGGTTGCTATGTTTGTCCTGGAATGGCGGCTGGCACTGGCTACATTGACCGTTGTGCCGATCATGCTTTTACTTACCAACCTCTTCGCGCGCTGGTCACGCCGTGCTTTCCGTGAGACGCGGGAGACGATTGGCGATGTCTCCGCCGAGATGGAGGAACAAGTCACCGGCGTAAAAGTCGCCCAGGCGTTCAACCGCACCCGCTTGAACATCCGTCAGTTCGCGGCGCGCAACGCGGCGAATCGCGATGCGAACGTGAGCGCCAACGCGGTCACATCGGCCTTTGCGCCGACGATGAACGTACTCAGCACACTGGATACGGCGTTGGTGGCGGCTTATGGCGGTTACCTTGCGATCCGTGGAGCGATCAGCGTGGGCACGGTGGTTGCCTTCATCCAATTCGTACAAGGTTTCTTCCGCCCCATTCAGGCCGTCGCCCAATCGTGGACCCTGGCGCAATCGGCCTTCGCGGCCGCCGAACGCGTCTTCTATCTCCTGGACACCGAACCGGCGCTTAAGGACGGGCCGCGTGAAATGCCCCCCATCAAAGGACGCGTTGTCTTTGAGAACGTCTCCTTCGCCTACGACCCCGATCACCCCGTGCTGCATGATATCTCCCTGACCGCCGAAGCCGGTCAGACGGTTGCCGTCGTCGGCCCAACCGGCGCGGGGAAGACCACGCTGGTCAGCCTCCTGGCGCGTTTCTACGACGTGACCGAAGGCCGCATTCTGATTGATGGCATAGACATCCGCGAGGTGACTCAAAAGAGCCTGCGCTCCCAGATGGGCATGGTTACGCAGGAGCCATTCCTCTTCTCCGGCACGGTGCTTGAGAACATCCGCTACGGGCGGCTGGATGCAAGCGAGGAGGAGGTCATCGCTGCGGCGAAGGCCGCCCGGGCCCACGAGTTCATCGAACGCCTGCCGCAGGGCTATCAGACCGAGATCGGTGAGCGGGGTGGCCTGCTCAGCCAGGGACAGAGACAGTTAATCGCCATCGCCCGCGCCATCCTGGCCGATCCGCGCATCCTGATCCTGGACGAGGCCACCGCCAGCGTAGATACGCGCACCGAGCGCCTGATCCAGGCCGCTCTCGAACGTTTGCTGGTCGGTCGCACCTCGTTCGTCATCGCACATCGTCTCTCTACCGTCCGCCATGCGGACGTGGTGCTCGTGATGGATGGTGGGCGCATCGTAGAGCAGGGCACACATGAGACGTTGCTCGCTCAGGGCGGTCTGTATGCCGAACTGTATCGCCGCCAGTTCTACGTCCCACCGGAGGAGAGGGAGACGGTCAAACCGACGACGAAGTAAAGCCATCTCGCCAGAAATCGAAGACGGCCACCTGCTACGGTGGCCGTCTTTTGTCTCTGCAGGGTACTTACCTCATCCCCCCTCGCCGCCGGGCGGCGGGGAGGTGCGCAGGCGGTCTTCTTCCAGGGTGCGGATCCCGTTGCGCACCTGATTGAGCAGGCGCTCCAGTTCCGTTTGCAGGCTCATCAGGGTAGAGATGACGTAGTCGTCCGCGTCGCGGCGGGTGGCCTCGGCGTCGGCGCGTGCCTGGCTGAGGATTTGTTCCGCGCGGCGTTGCGCC
>RFJH01000004.1 GCA_003694975.1 Anaerolineae bacterium
GATGCGTCTTAATGCCCTGGCGGGCATTTTTTGATTCTGACTCTAAACGTTGCAATTATAGCATAGTTTGCCTTTTCCAAAGGCGGTGATGAGATCTCGCAGAAGCAGCCGTTTCCCATTTCAAGAAATCCTATTCGCTCAGATTTTTTGCTCATCTCCTCCCGGCTTGCGTACCCCCCCTCTCAATAAAAGGTTTTTCGCCCTGCCAGGCAGGGGGGGTGCGCAAGTCAGAGGATGATTGTCTCCGGCGGCGGGGTGACCTGCCCCACGCCCAGAGTGCGGATGTCCTTTCGGCAAGCAGCACACAAGCGGTAGATGCGCAGCGAATCTTCGTCCTCGTTCATCACTTTGCGCACGCGTCCAACAACCTGCTCCAGGAGGTCGGGGGGCAGATAGGCTTCGAAGACGGAGTATTGCACCCGCTCGCCGATGGATTCCATCACTTTCGCCACGCGCGCCAGGCGCCTGGGGTCGGCGATGTCGTAGGTCAGGAGATAGAAATCGACGTCCATAGGAGAGATACTCCGTGCTTTTATCGGAAGCCCATTGGCGTGTAGACGGCCTTTCCCTGTTGTACGGCGCGGGCGATTTGCCGCGCCTGTTCGATGAGGCACTGTCGCAGCGGAAGACGCTGTTGGCGTACAGGATGGGTGAACTTTGTTTCCAGGCGCTCTTCCCAGGCGCGCAAGAAGCGGCGTCTGCCCTCGTCGCTCAGCAGGATGGGACGCTCCGGCGTGCCGGTGAGAAAATCCTGTGGGGTGAGCACACCACTACGGCAGAGCCAGAGCGCCAGGCCGTCTACTACGGGGCGGAACTCCTCCACCAGGTCGAGCGCCAGGGCAGGACGGTTGTAGACGACCTCGTGCAGGAAGCCGGCGTAAGGGTCGAGGCCGACGGTCTGCACGGCGGCGAGGGCCACCTGGGTGAGCAAGGTGTAGCCCAGAGAGAGCAAGACGTTGACCGGATCGCGCGGCGGGCGACGATTACGTCCCAGGAAACGCCATTGCGGATCGAAGAAGGTCCGCAGGCCACCGAAGTAGGCCGCCGTGGCCGAACCCTCCAGGCCGCGCAGGGAGGAGATGGCGCGCTTACGGGGCAGGTTCTCCAGCGCCCGATCCAGGATGGCAACCGCTTGAGCGACGCGCTCGGAGCGCGCAGGGCGGGAGTTGCGCAGGAGAAGCGCTTTCTGGTGCAGCAACTTGGCTCGCACGAAGTGGGCGGCCATGGCGAGGGGGAATTCGGCATCCTCCAGGGCGCGGTACTGGGCGCGGCGTAAGGGGACGTGAGGGGTAAACGCACCGACCAGACGGCCGCGGTACTCCCCATGCCGCGTCAAAAAGACCACTTCGCAACCCCGCTCGAGGAGAGCCGCGATGGCAGGGGTGGTCAGGCCGATGTTGCCGAAGAGAACGACCTGCTCCACGTGATGCAACGGAACAGAGAGGAGAACTTCAGGCCGCCCGGTGCTCCCCGAATCGGTTTCCCGCTCGACGCGCAGGCGGCGGTTGCGAATGCGGATTTTGGTTTGCTGTTCGGTGAGGTATAAAGCCGGCATATCTCCCTCCTACGGCGTTGTTAAGGTGCAGGCAGACGGTTCATTCCAGGGATTTGCATTGTCCCATGCCTTGTGTCGTGCCCAGGCCGACACCGGCGTAGAAAGCGAAAGCGGCCAGGGTGTGCAAGATGCCCAACCAGTAGCGGTCACGGTTGAGGGCGGTGAAGCGCACGCGCCCCACCGCGCCGACGCGCAGGCCACCATCCTTGATGTGCACGGCACGGCTTTCCAGGTCGAAGCGGCTGATGGCGAGGACCTCGGCAGCGTAGCGGCGCGTCTCTTGGGGGAAGGCGATGGGGGCAAAGGCGTTCCAGCGTTGCAAGAGGCTGGTGAAGAAGAGGTCGGGCAGGGGGAGGGGCAGGTTACGTCCCCGGCTATGGAAGGTGAGCGGGCTGGCAAGGTGGAAAGCCAGAGAGCGTGCCGGCGCGTCTTGTGTGAGGCGGCGGGTGAGATCGGCGTAGTCGTTCCGGCCGGCCCAGGGGTGTTCGCCCGCGTCGGCGGTGGCGGCGAGGATTTCAAAAGGATGGCGGTCGAGTTCAAGGGTCTGGCCCGGGGCGAGAGGGCCGGAGGGACGGGTCATGTCCTGGAGGCGTTCGGCGAGTCCGCCGTTTAAAGCGGTGAAGCGCAGGGTGTAAGTAGCGTTCGGGTCAAGGCGACGCTGCGGGAAGTGTCCCAGAAGGCTGGAGACGGTATAGGGGCGAGGCGGCTCCCCGGAGTGCAGGTGTTCGGCCAGGTCAGGGTCTTCCCGATGGACGGCGGCGAGGAAGGCCTGTTGAGCGGCGCGTCCCCACCACAGGTTGACTTCTGGGGCTTCGTCCCCGGCGGGGTTCGGGCGCAGGGTGAGGACAAGGGAAAGGAGTTCGGACATCAGTAACGCTCCTGCCGGGCCTGGTCGCGGATGGATTGCAGGTTGATGATTTCGGCCACCTCGTAGCGCGGCGGGATGGAATCCCGTACCGGTTTGAGGCGGATGATAGGAGGGAAGTAGCCCATACGCCCGTGCAGTTCGGCCAGAGCGAGGGCGGCGATGTAGTTGTAGGAGGGCAGGTTGACCAGGATGGGTGCGGTCTGCCATTCCTGAGGCGTGAAGGGGACTTCTTTCAGGAGGGCACGCAATTGGGGCAGGAAAGGTTTCTCCTGATCGAAATGGACGGGAAGGGTGATGATTTGCTCGAGGGGTTTCTTCGTCAGCGCCTCGATCTGGGCTTTCTGTTCTTCGGTGATGGGGTGGGAGAAGTTGAGAAGGATCATGGAGAGTTGTTTTTCCTTGTTTTTTGGAGTCATGGCAAGAGTAAGGGGTGGTGAAGCGAAGGCATTGCCTGGGGCGAAGGCATTGCCTTCGCTACCCCCTAGAAGGGAAAGGTCACCGTAACGCCATGGCGGGGTATTGCCTCTGCATAATCGGCTGCGCTCGACCAGGGCCAGGCCTCAGGCGTTTCCACGAGAGCGGCGCGCACCGGGTTGGCGTGGATGTAGCGGATTTTCTCCAGCAGTTTACGTTGTGTGTATACGTTGAAATCATACCCCGCGCCCTGCTGCCAGATTTTGTAGCGCCAGTTGCGGTAGTGGGGTCTGTCTCGGGGTTTGCGCACCGGCTGCAATAAATTCTCCGGGTGGGCGACGATATTGTGGGCGACGGCAATGCCGCTATTCTCCGGCTTGGCGACGGCAGCGCCGTTATTCTCCGGGTTGGCGACGGCAATGCCGTTATCCGCCGGGTTGGCGACGGCACTGCCGTCGCCAACCCCCATGCCGCCGCCGACCCCCATGC
>RFJH01000267.1 GCA_003694975.1 Anaerolineae bacterium
GAAGAGCCCTTTGCGCTGGCGTGTGCGGTAGATTTTTGTCAGGCGTTCGGTGCGAATGGCGGATTGCATAGAAATCCTCAGGAAAGTTGGAAGTTATGTCCCTCCGCGTCCACGTCCACCACCGTCCAACCCTACGGCATCGCCGGAGACGAGACGGGATGAGCGGAGCAAAATGACTTTACTTAAAAACGAACTCCTAAAAATTATAAAGGTGATTTTTGAAATGTCAAGTGTTGATTTAGAATTCTTGGTTTTTCTTGGATTTATATTTGATAACACGAAAAGGTTTTTTGCAAATGGCGTGGGCCGGGTACGTTATAGAAAGAACGGCCATCTGCCCCGGCGACTCAAGTCGCGAGCGACGGCTACGAAGTCCGCCTGAGCCGGTTAGGGGAAATCAAGCCATCGTGTTTCGCCATCGTTTGCGTTTCCCGCCTGACCCTGGCGTTGCTCACCGCGGCCTTGATCATCGGCTTGGCGCTGTTGATCCCGACGACACCGGCGGGAAGTTTCTGGCAGTGGCTATTGATTGCCGGATTCATCATCGCAGCCATCCTGGGAGGATGGCTGCTGGTCTCGATTTTGCGCGGAGGGCGGTAGGGAAAAGGTGACTCTCTTTACAAGTGACGTACAAGTGACGGTCCCCGCCACAGGCCATTCTACGGTAACTGCACCGCGGCGCGGACTTCCTCCATCGTCTTCTCGGCGATGACGCGAGCACGGTCGGCGCCGTCGCGAAGTACGTCCCAGATGTAATCGGGGTCGGAGGCCAGTTCGGCGCGGCGGGCGCGGAAGGGCGCCAGGTGCTTGTTCAGGTTGGCGGCGAAGCGCTTCTTGCAGTCCACGCAGCCGATGCCCGCGCGGCGACACTCCACGTTGATCATCTCCACCTCTTCGGGGGGTGAGAAGATTTTGTGCATGGTGAAGACGTTGCATACGTCCGGGTTGCCGGGGTCGGTGCGTTTGATGCGCTGCGGGTCGGTGACCATTTGCATGACGCGCTTCTCGGTCTCCTCGGGCGTGGCGGCCAGTTCGATGTGGTTGTTCAGGCTCTTGCTCATCTTGTCTTTGCCGTAGATGCCCAACACTTTGGGTATCTCAGTGGTCTTCATCTGCGGCTCGATGAGCACGTTCGTGCCAAAACGGTAATTGAAGGAGCGCACGACCTCGCGGGCGAACTCGATGTGCGGCGCCTGGTCCACGCCGACGGGCACGGTATCTGCCTTGTAGAGGGTGATGTCGGCGGTCATCAGGACGGGATACCCCACCAGCCCATAGTTGACATTGTGCGGTTGCTGACGCACCTTTTCCTTGAACGTGGGCAGGTCGGTCAGTTTGCCCAGCGGCGTGACCATCGAGAGGATGGTGTGCAATTCCGTGACCTGCGGGACGTGCGACTGGACGAAAACAATTGTCTCCTCGGGGCGGATGCCTGCCGCCAGCCAGTCGAGGGCCATCTCGTAGGTGTTCGCTTTCAGGTCTTTCGTGGTCTCAACGGTGGTCAGGGCGTGCAGGTCTACGATGCAGTAGATGCACTCGTAATCGTCCTGCAGGGCGACGTAGTTTCGTATGGCGCCCAGGTAGTTGCCCAGGTGTTGGCGTCCCGTCGGGCGGGCGCCGGAGAAGACGCGTCCTTTTTTCTTATCGGCCATTCATTCGCCTCGTTCGATGAAATTGCGTACCAGGCGCACCACTTCGCCGGGTTCGGCGTGGCGACCGGTTTGCAGTTTGGAATAGAGCAAGTTCCCGTTCACGCTGACCTCGAAGCGTCCGCCATCGGAGGGGACGAGGGTCAGGGATTCGATCTGGGGCTCAAAGTTCTTGAGCAGGTCGGAAGCCAGGCTCACGGCCCGGTCGGTGTAATGTCAGACGGCGCAGTAAACGACTTCGATTTTGAGCATATTCCCTACTCCATGCGTTCTGGCGGTGTGTTAGAAAATTATAACATGCCTGCTCCTGGCCCTTGTCAGGGCCTCGCGGGCGCGCTATAATCGCTTCGCTATGTAAGACGTATTCGTGCTCGATACAGGTATGAGGTGAGGGTGCTATGCCAATCTATACGTACCGCTGTGATCACTGTGGCGTACAATTCGAACGACAACAAAAATTCAGCGATCCACCGCTGACGCGCTGCCCGGAGTGCGGGAAAAAGAGCCTGCACAAGGTTTACACGCCGGTAGGCATCGTCTTCAAAGGCTCCGGGTTCTACGCCACCGATCACCGTTCCCCCTCCGGGCAGGGCCGCTCGGGCAGAAACGGGAAGAACGGGGAGAGTGGGAAAGCCTCCTCTCCTTCTTCCTCGTCCTCCGGCGACGAGTAGAATGGCTTTTCTGCCCGATGGAGCGCGCCCGTCTCGGGCGCTTTTTGTTGTTTTGGTGAACCGTGCTCTCAACAACGGCCCGGGATGTGATTTGCTCTCCTTCGTTGACTGACGACACGGCCTGTGATACAATCTGCGCCGCTGCCCCCATCGTCTAGCGGCCCAGGACGTGGCCCTCTCAAGGCCAAAACAGGGGTTCGAATCCCCTTGGGGGCACAGGGACCCTCTCGCAGTCCATCGCATGACGATGGGCTTTTTCTTTCAAAAAAACAAAAATCAACGTCCTTGTCAAAAGGAACGGTCAAACTACTGGCCGACATCGAAAGCGGAGAACTTCTGGGCGGACACACCCTCTGCCTGCACGCCGATGGCCTGATTCGCGAAGTGGCCGTTGCCATGTAGGATTACAGGACGTTCGAGCGCCTTCCCCGGACGATTCACGAGCATCTCACCCTTTCTGAGGCGGTCGGAAACGCGGCAAAAGGGCTGAGAG
Source organism: Anaerolineae bacterium (assembly GCA_003694975.1). Taxonomy (GTDB): domain Bacteria; phylum Chloroflexota; class Anaerolineae; order Anaerolineales; family Villigracilaceae; genus J097. Next base: position 2,814 of record RFJH01000267.1, read on the forward strand.
GCTGCCTCGACGCCACAGCGTGATAATTGAGGTCTCCTCAGCGCCGCGCCGAGAGAGAAACGGCTACTCCGGGCGTATTTCGGTAATCGTCCTGGGCTATCAGGGCGCGTGCAAACTGTTGGAAGAGAGGAAAGCGCGCATCAGATCACGGAGCACGTCGAAGCGAAGAAGACGCAGGGAAACCTCGCGGTAGGGGGCGTGGGCGGAGACGGCATCGAAAAGCGCCCGTTGTAGTGAGGGGTTGCTTCGCGCTGCAGACATCACCGCCCGGAACAGGCCGGTACGCGCGGCA
>RFJH01000268.1 GCA_003694975.1 Anaerolineae bacterium
ACGCCCGGCGAGGCGCAGATCGCGCTTCCAGGTCTCACCTTCGGGGAGTTCCAGGCGCGCCCGGAGCGGGACGTACAGGTCGAGAAGGCGCAGACGCAGAGGGACGCGGTCGGAAATTCCCATGCCCTTCAGGTTGAGATAGTAGTGACGGTCAAGCAGGTAATTGAGGTAGGCCGTGGTCGCCCGCTGCAAATCAGCCTGAGGGAGGTTAACTTGCAGATTGCCCCACAGCCGATTGGAAAGGACCACCGTCCGGGCATGGATGATTGTGCTATCGGCGACATCGCCTCTCACCACCACGCTCTGGTCTCCACCCTGGACGACCTGATCTCGTCCGACGAATTCACCATCTTCGAGATGCACATCGCCGGAGACAACCGCCCCTTCCGCCCGCAACGAGAGAATCTGTGCCTTGAGTTCCGCGATTTTGCGATCTACCAGGTCATCGCCGAGTTCAGAGCGCAAGATTTCCAGGCTGGCAATTTTGGTCTGAAGTTGCCGAATGCGGTTTGCTATATCGTCCATGCGCACGCCCTCGATGGAAGGTTGCTTGACTATCCGAAATTCACCTGTAGTATACATCACGATTCGTCTCCGGAGGCAATATCTCACTTACAAATCTGTAAGGATGATTCCACACTCACTACGGCGCACTCAACTTGACACGGGATGCTAAAAATAGTACACTGAAAATGCTGGGGAGTAGCCGCCTGCCCTGCAGGATGAGGCATCGTCAGGACAGAGCCGATAGCTCTCGGTGCCTCATACGCTCTTAGAGCGTTTGGCAAGACCATCGCGTCGGTTTGTGGCGTGGTGGCTTTTTTCTTGCGGCAATACTCCCATCCACATTGGCCATTCAGGAGGCCACATGGCTATGTACCTGCGACTTGCATGGCGCAACATCTGGCGACATCGGCAACGCACCGTCATCATCGCCCTGGCCATCGGGCTGGGGGTGGCATTGCTCATGCTCTATGATGGCATCCTGGTCGGCTTCGAGGAGGCCGTGTACGGCAACGCGATTCGGCTGCTCGGAGGCAACGTCCAGATTCACGCCGAGGGATATAGCGAGGACGTGGACCACAATTCCCTGTTGCCATTACCGGACACCGAGGCCGCCCTGCAAATCGCCCGGGCGCAACCCGGCGTGGTGACCGCCTCGCCACGTGTCCAGGGTGGAGGCATCGTCACCACGCGGGAAGGTTCCCTCCCCGTCAGCATCGTCGCCGTAGACCCTCCCCAGGAAGCGCGCTTCAGCATCGTGGCCGACCATGTGGTCGAGGGGCGATACCTGAACCCCGATGATGGCGATGTCGTCCTCATCGGACGCGGCCTGGCCGACGCCCTGGACATCAGGCTCGGCGACCGCGTCACCCTCTCCGCCACCGCCCTGCACGAACAGAGACGCACCCGCACGATGACCGTCATCGGCATCTACGATGTGGGGCTGCCTGCTTTCGAGAAACGCACCCTCTACATCTCCATCTCCGAAGCGATGAGCCTGCTGGATTTGCCGGAGGCGACCGAAATCGTCCTCGTCACCGAGCAGGTGGGCCGGGAAGATGCCCTTGTGCGTTCCCTGGCAGCGAGCCTGCCCGCAGGCTACGAGGTGCAATCCTGGCAGGAAAGTTTCCCCGAAATGAAACAGACTCTTCAATTGAAGAACGCCGTCATGGGCGCTTTCGGAGTGGTCATCTTAAGCATCGCAGCCATTGGCATCCTGAACGTCCTTCTGATGGCCGTCTTCGAGCGCACGCGTGAGATCGGCATCCTGGCCGCCCTGGGACTCCGGCCGGGGCAGATTCGGGCCATTTTCTTGAGCGAGGGCATCATGCTCGGCGCAGTCGGCGTGCTCGTCGGCGCGGGGATCGGCTTCCTGCTCATCTTCTCTCTCGGCAAGGTGGGGATTGATTACTCCGCCTTCACCGAATTGACCGAATACACCTCCCTGATGAGCGGGCGCATTTACCCCGTCTTCGTGCCCGACTTGTTCGTCCAGAGAATAGTGACCGCCCTGGTCATCGCCGCGCTGGCCGCCCTCTACCCGGCGCACGAGGCTTCCCGTCGCAACCCGGCGGAGGCATTGCATTACGTCTAGGAGGTTTCCATGTTCCGCATGGCCTTTCGCAACCTGGGCCGTAACCGCCGCCGCACGTTGTTCTCCATGCTGGCCGTCGCCCTGGGCACCGCGCTGGTGCTCTTCCTGGCTGCCTTCGTCGAGGGGGAAATTCGCGGCGCCCTCGATCTCACCATCTTGCTGGAGACCGGGGACATCCAGGTTCGCGCCGCTACCTACGACGAGGACAAATTCAGCCTGGCCTGGGAAGACCTGGTAGAGGAGCCAGAACAGGTCGCGGCGCAACTGGAGGACCTGCCTCAGGTCCGCGTCGCGACGCCGCGCCTGCGCGCCAACGGCATCCTCTCCGCCCGCGACCAGACCGCCGGCGTGACCGTCCTGGGCATCGACCCGACCTCGGAGGCCAGTCTCCCCTTCGCACACGGCATCGTGGATGGGATGTTCCTCACCGCCGACGACCGCGAAGGCTTGCTCGTCGGTCAACCGCTGGCCGAAAGCCTGGGGGTCGGCGTTGGGGACCGCGTCAACCTCCTGGTCAACACCGCGAACGGCGACGTGGATGAGCAAACCTTCGTCGTACGCGGCATCTTCTCCACGCACACGCCGGGCTACGATAAGAGCACCATCCTGCTCCCCCTCGCCAAAGCGCAGACCTTCACCCGCACCGAAGGTCACGCCAGTTTGATCTTCATCCTGCTTAACGACCGCCAGCAGGCCGACGCGCTGGCTGCGGCCATCCAGGATCCCCGCTACGAAGTCCTTACCTGGCGCGACCTCAACGAACTGCTGATCCAGACCGAGAGCCTGGCAAATGCCTACATGGTCGTCTATTATCTGATTGTCATCGCCATCACCGCCAGCGTGATCACCAACACCCTGGTGATGGCCGTCTTCGAGCGCACGCGCGAGATCGGCATCCTGGCCGCCCTGGGCATGATGGGGCGACAAATCCTCTCGCTCTTCATGCTGGAAGCCACCCTGATGGCGGTGGGGAGCGTGGCCACCGGTCTGCTCCTCGGCGGAGCCAGCGCGGCATACTTCGGCGTGCACGGCATCCCGATAGGAGATATCGGCGCCCAGATGAGCGGTTTGCTTTTTGGTGACGCCATCTATCCCTACCTCACCCTGGACGATACCCTCACCGTGTCCCTCATTGCGTTGGGTGTCACCTTGCTGGCAGCCCTCTATCCGGCCATTCTGGCGACGCGCCTGGAACCGGTCGAGGCCCTGCACGCACAGCGCTAATCAACAAGGAGACTCTGTATGGAAGAAGTAGTCCGACTCGAAAACGTCACCCGCGTCTACAAGGTAGGCGATGTGGAAACACCCGCCCTGCGTGGCCTCAGCCTGCGCATCGAGCGCGGCGAATTCACCGCCCTGGTTGGACCTTCCGGCTCCGGGAAGACAACGGCCCTACAACTGATCGGCTGCCTGGACCGTCCCACCAGCGGGCGCGTCTTCATCAACGGTCGCGACGTCACCGACCTGAACGCCCGCCAGCGCGCCCTCCTGCGACGCGGGACAATTGGCTTCGTCTTCCAGTTCTTTGCCCTGATCCCCACCCTGACGGCCTACGAAAACGTCGAACTACCGTTGATTCTCTCAGGAAAGAACGGGCGCGAACGAAAAAAACGGGTGGAGGAACTCCTGGAGGCCGTCGGCCTCTCCCATCGCGCGCATCACCGCCCCGACCAACTCAGCGGCGGCGAGCAACAACGCGTGGCCGTGGCGCGCGCCCTGGCGACGAACCCCTCCATCATCCTGGCCGACGAGCCGACGGCGAACCTGGATACCGAGAACGGACGACAGGTCATGGAAATCATGCAACGCCTGAACCGTGAAACCGGCGTGACGTTCGTCTTCGCCAGCCATGACCCGCGCGTGATCCGCTTCGCCCGCCGCGTGATCACCCTTCGGGACGGCGTGGCCGTGGACGACAAGACTCTTCCCGAGGTGACCGGTGAGGAACAGAAATGACCAGGGAGGAGCGACCATGAACATGCGGAAGTTCCTCCTGCTGGCACTGGCGCTTTTCCTGACCGCCTGCGCCCCTCGCGCCGCCACGCCGACCATTCCACCCATCACGTTCTCGGCAGCGCAGCCTACCCCGCGCCCGGAAGGAGGGGAGGGAGGAGGCCGCGGCGTCAGCGCCTCGGCGACGGTTGTCCCCGTCCGCCAGGTGCGGTTGAGTTTCCCCTTCGTCGGGCGCGTCGCGGAAGTCCTGGTTGAGGAGGGGGACGAGGTCACTACCGGACAGGCGCTCGTGACTCTGGACACAACGCTGCTGGAGGCGCGTCTCGCCCAGGCGCAGGCCGTCCTCGCTTCCGCCGAGACCCAGGTACGCTACCTGCGCCGCGTCGGCACGGGACAGGAGCATCTCGACGCGGCTCAGGCGGAGGTGGAGCGCGCCCAGGCCGCCGTGGCAGCCGCCGAAGCGACGCTGGAACAGGCCACCCTGGTCGCTCCCTTTGACGGCACTGTCGTGACC
>RFJH01000269.1 GCA_003694975.1 Anaerolineae bacterium
CGAAGCCGACGGGGCGCGCGGGAGGCCACTCAAAGCCCCCGCTGCACACGAACCGGTCGTCCCCGTGTTCGCCTCTCTGGCCGTCGTCGTCGCAGGTATGAATGGCCTGGGTAAACCGCTCGACGAGGCATGGGTCCACAGACCGGAACGCTTTGCCGCCCTGACCGGCCTGCGCATGGGCCAGAAAATCTCATCGGGAGCCCTCGCCCAGGCGCTGACGCATCCCGAAGGCGGGCTGAAAGGCATCCCGCCGGGGACGCGACGCGTGGCATTGCTCAACCAGGCCGATACGACACTCCGGCAATCTCAGGCCGCCTCCCTGGCGAAAAGATTGCTCGAAGCCTATGAGTCCGTGGTGATTGCATCCTGCGAGGTCGGGGAAGTGCACGCCGTCCACGAGCGAGTAGCGGGGATACTCCTGGCGGCGGGCGGATCGACCCGCTTCGGACAACCCAAACAATTGTTGACCTACCGCGGCCAGCCCTTCGTCCGCCGGATCGCGCAGACAGCCCTACAGGCCGGCCTCTCACCGCTCGTCGTCGTGACCGGTGCGCACGCGGCGCGCGTTGAAGACGCGCTTGCCCCGCTACCCGTGAACATCGTCCACAACCCCGCCTGGCGTAGCGGGCAGGCTTCTTCCATCCGCGTCGGTCTGGAAACCGTCCTCGCCGGCCACCCTGTCGGCGCGGCGATTTTCCTGCTCGCCGACCAGCCTCAGGTGAGCCTCCCCCTCCTGCGTTCGCTGGTGGAAGAGCACGCCCGCACTCTGTCCCCCGTCGTCGCGCCGCTGGTGCGCGGTCGGCGCGCCACACCGGTGCTTTTCGATCGCGTCACCTTCCCCGCCCTCCTCGCCCTGCAAGGCGACCGCGGCGGGAGAGCAACCTTCTCAACCTACCCTCCCGCCTACCTTCCCTGGCACGATGAGACCCTCTTGCTCGACGTGGATACCCCGGAAGATTATGACCGTCTCCTGCGCCTGGGATGAGAGGCGGGTGTGGCGCGGGCGGCAACGGCGGTCGCGCAACGTCAGGGCAGCCGCGTACTGCTCAGGTCGGAGAGCGAGGCGGGAAAAGAAAAAGGTCAGTACCCCCGTTCAGGGTCAAAGAGGTTGTAAAGGGGTTGTCCGGCAAGATAGCGACGCAGGTTCTCGGCGAAAAGTCGTGCCGCGCGCGCGTCGTAGTGAGGGCTATCGCCGGCAATGTGCGGAGAGATAATGACGTTGGGCAATGACCAGAGGGGGTTGTCGGAGGGGAGAGGTTCCTCGGGGAAGACATCGAGCGCCGCGCCGCCCAGACGACCGCTCTGCAACGCCTCGATCAGGGCCTCCTGATCCACCACGCCACCTCGCGAGATATCCACCAGGAAAGCACCGGGTTTCATCGCCGCGAAGACCTCGGCGTTCACCAGGCCGCGCGTCTCCGGCGTGAGCGGCACGGCGACGACGAGGAAATCACATTCCCGCGCCATCGAGCGCAACGCGGTACGGGGGTACAGACGACGGACGCATTCCCCCTGCGGGTCTCCCAGCCCTTCCGGGGTATATCCCGTGTCGGCAGGGTGCATGGCGTCGCGCTTGGTTGCTAACACCGTCGCCCCAAACGCCCGGAGCAAGCGCGCCACCTCGCGCCCAACGCTGCCATAGCCAACGATGCCGACCGTGCTATCACGCAGTTCGCGGGGGGAGAAGCGCTCCCAGCGGTCTGCAGGCCATTCCGATTTGCGCTTGCTCTCCATCATGGCCGGCAGGCGATGTCCCAGCGCCAGGAGCATGGTCAAGACATATTCGCCCATCTGAGGGACGGCAGCCCCGCTGAGGGTGGTCACCAGCACATCGGGTTTCCGGAGGATAGGAGCAGAGAGCGCCTTGTCTATCCCCGCGTAGTGAAACTGAATCCAACGCAGGCGGGGGGCCTGCTCAGGTGTCGGCAAGACGGAGGGAGTGGTATAGAGGACATCACAGCGCGCCCAGAGGTCTTCAGGGACCTCTTCAGGGCGGCGTGCCCGATGAACGGTCACCCGCAGGCGTGGCGAGACTTCCTGCAGCAAACTCACCAGGTCAGGCGTGAACGGCAACGTGATCAGGACATCAACAGGAGGAGAGGACATAGGCAAACCAGGGATAGAAGTTCATCCGTTGTAACACAAAGAGAAAGCATCTGACGCGATAGAGCGGATAGGCCGAGGCAAAACATGACACATACCACTTGACATCGGCCTTGCAAAATCTATACTTAGAGACGCAGCGTACCATCGCGCAACCTCAGAAAGGAGAACTCTCATGAGCGAAAGCACACGCAAGAAAATCACCATCAACTATCTCTTCAAGAAGGTCCGCGAGGGAGAACCGATCACATGGCTCACCTGCTACGATTATCCCACCGCTTATCTGCAAGAGCAAGCCGGGATCGAGATGATCCTGGTCGGCGACAGCCTGGGGATGACCATGTTGGGCTACGACAGCACGCTGCCGGTCACGATGGATGACATGATTCGCCACAGCCAGGCCGTGCGTCGTGGCGCGCCGACCGCTTTCCTGGTAGGCGATATGCCCTATATGAGTTACCAGCCGAGCGTCGAGACCGCAATCCGAAACGCAGGCAGGTTCATGGCCGAAGCCGGTTGCGACGCCATCAAACTCGAAGGCGGCGCGGAAATGGCCAGCCGCATTGAGGGCATCGTCAAAGCCGGCATCCCAGCCATCGGTCATCTCGGCCTGACGCCGCAATCCGTCAGCGCGCTGGGCGGCTTCCGTCTCCAGGGGAAAACGGCGGCCATGGCCAAAAAAATCATTGACGACGCCAAAACCCTGGAGCGCGCCGGAGCCTTCTGCATCTTGCTGGAAATGGTGCCGGATCGCGTCTGTCAACTGATCACCGAGCGCGCCGAGAACTGCATCATCATGTCCCTGGGATCGGGACCACACGCGCACGGCCAACTCCTGATTTTCCACGACATGTTCGGCCTGTACCCCAAGTTCAAACCGCGCATGGCGAAAGTCTTCGGCAACGCGGGTGAAATCATCCTGAACGGCCTGAAAGCCTATCACGATGAAGTGAAAGAGAGAAAATTCCCCCAGCCGGAGAACTGGTTTGGCATGCCGGATGATGAGTATGAGGAGTTGCTGGATATGCTGGGATGAGGAGAGTGGTGCGCAGTGAGTAGTAAACAGTGAGCAGTGGAGCAGTGAGTAGTAAACAGTGAGCAGTGAAGCAGTAAGTAGTAAGCAGTGAGCAGTCAACCGTAAAGAGTAAACGGTGAGCAGTGAGCAGTGAAAGAGATGGCTTATGGGAGAATTGCCACATGCGAGAAGTTTTCGAGACCTGATCGTCTATAGAAAGGCGCGGCAACTGGCGCAAGAAATCTTCGAGTACACAAAGGCTTTTCCCAAGGAAGAAAGGTACTCACTGACCGACCAGATTCGCCGCTCCTCGCGCTCGGTCGGTGCGCAGATCGCGGAGGCCTGGGCAAAACGACGCTACGAAGCTCACTTCATCAGCAAACTGACCGACGCCGACGCAGAATGCCAGGAGACCAGTCACTGGATCGAGACGGCGCGCGATTGCGGTTACCTCACGCCTGAGCAATCTGCTGTTTTGCTGGCCAAATGCGAGGAAATCGGTCGCCTGCTCGCGGGGATGATGGCCAAATCATCCCTCTTCTGCGGCACTCCAACCTACACCGTCCGCGAGGAAACGGCGGAATATTTCATCACCACTGATTACTGATGACTGATAACTGATGACCGGCCAGTGAGCAGTGAACAGTCACCAGTGAACAGTGAACAGTGAGCAGTCATCAGTGGAAAACGGAGGACACATGGACACAAACACCCTTCGCCAACGATTACGCATCCCTCCTGACCGCCTGGAAGCCATCAACCAGGTGTTGCTCAACC
>RFJH01000270.1 GCA_003694975.1 Anaerolineae bacterium
ACTTCCGGCCTGACGATTTACGCCGAGCGCCTGGCGCGCGCCCTGGCGCGACGCGGCCACCGCGTCACGGTGATGACCACGCAATACGACCCCTCCCTGCCGCGCCGCGAGGAGATGGACGGCGTGCACGTGGTGCGCGTGCCGGTCGCCGTGCGCATCAGCAAGGGCGTCCTCGCGCCGACCTTCGGCCTGGTGGCCACGAAACTGGTCTGGGAGCACGACGTGGTGCAACTGCACCTGCCGCAGTTCGACGCGCCGGGCGTGGCCTTCCGCGCCCGTCTCTTCGGGAAACCCGCCGTGCTCACCTATCACTGCGACCTGAAGATGCCGCCCGGCCTCTTCAACCGCTTCGTGAACCTGGTGGTCAAATTTCAGAACAACCTGGCTGCTCTCCTGGCGAACCGTATCGTCACCTATACTCAGGACTACGCCGATCACTCGCCTTATCTCTCCCGCTACCGCCATAAGTTGCGCACCATCCTGCCGCCGGTGGTGTTGCCGCCCGCGACGGAAGATAAGGTGACGGCCTTCGCCCGCCGGCACCGCGTCCACGAGCGGCGACCGGTGATCGGGATGGCGGCGCGCTTCGCGGCGGAGAAGGGCGTGGAGGTCCTGCTGGATGCGCTGCCGAAGGTGCTGGAGAAGTATCCCCGCGCGCAGGTCTTGTTCGCCGGTCAATACGAAAATGTGCTCGGTGAGGCGGCCTATTATGAACGCCTGATGCCGCGCATTCGCGAGTATCAGGCCAGCGGACACTGGACGTTCCTCGGCGTGCTCTCCCCCGAAGAAATGACGGCCTTCTATCCCAATCTGGACGTCCTGGTCGTCCCCTCGCTCAACTCGACCGAGGCCTTCGGCCTGGTGCAGATCGAGGCCATGATGCACGGCGTGCCGTGTGTGGCCTCCGCGCTGCCCGGCGTGCGTCAGCCGGTGCGGATGCATAAGATGGGCGAGGTGGTGCCGATTGGCGATGCGGACGCCCTGGCCGAGGCGCTGCTCAAAATCTTCGCACGGCGTGAACAGTACCGTTGCGACCCCTCCACCCTGGCGCAGATTTACGACCCCGACCGCGTCGCGGCGGAATACGAGGCGCTGTTTCGGGAGTTACTGATTACTGCTCACTGACCACTGCTCACTGATCACTGATCACTACTCACTGATCACTAATCAGTAATCAGTAATCAGTAATCAGTGTGAGCAGTGATCTTTTACGAAATCCGCCATCGTTATACCATGCCCGATAACGCCTTCCTCTACCCCCACCTGTGCGATCTGCCCTACTTCCGCGCCCTGATACGCGCCGTGGAGGCCGCCTTCTATCAAGACCTCGACCTGCCCGCCCCAACCCTGGACGTGGGCTGCGGCGACGGTCACTTCGCCTCCCTGACCTTTCCACACCCCATTGACGTCGGCCTCGACCCCTGGCACGCCCCGATTCACGAAGCCCGGACCCGCGCCGCTTACCGTTTCCTGGTCGAAGCCGACGGCGGGGAGATGCCCTTCCCCGATGGGTATTTCGCCAGCGCCTTCAGCAACTCCGTCCTGGAGCACATTCCCTATGTGGAGACCGTCCTGAGCGAGACGGCGCGCGTCCTCAAGCCGGGCGCGCCGTTCGTCTTTTGCGTGCCCAACGAGCGCTACCTGAGCGAACTTTCGCTGGGACGTGTCCTGGGGGGATGGTATCGGGAGTGGTTCCGGCGGATGTCGCGCGTCCACCACGCGGACGGGCCCGAGGTCTGGGGCGAACGCCTGGCGCGCGCCGGGTTCGAGGTGGTACGTTGGTGGCACTACTTCTCTCCGGCGGCGATGCGCGTGTTAGAATGGGGGCATTACTTCGGATTGCCTTCGCTGGTCGCCCGCCTCCTCACCGGTCGCTGGATTCTGGCGCCGAGGCGCTGGAACCTGTTCCTCACGGAACGCTTCGTGCGGCGCTACGCCACCGCGCAGCCGGTCGAGGACGGTACGTTCACCTTCTACGTGACGCGCAAACGTTGAGATGTCCTTCGACGAGAATTACTTCTCCTCCCACACCTACGAAAACGTCTCGTTTGGCCGCTTCAGCCAGTACTGGTGGTCGAACCGCTTCTACGCCATCCTGGCGCGCCGCTACGGGGGGCGCGGGGAGCGCTTGCTGGAGGTCGGCTGTGGGCTGGGTCACCTCGTGGGGCAACTGGAAGGCGATTTCGAGACGGCGGCCATAGACATCAACGCCTGGGCGTTGGGGCGCGCCCGCGAGGTCGCCCCGCGCACGCTGCTCTGTGTGGGCAGCGCCGAAGAGATCCCCTTTGCCGACGCTGCGTTCGGCGTGGTGCTCATCAAGCACATCGTGGAGCATCTGCCGCACCCGGAGCGCGCCATCGCCGAACTGGCGCGCGTCCTGAAGCCGGGCGGGGTTCTGATCCTCTCCACGCCCAACCTGGATTCCCTGCTCAAGCCCCTCAAGGGCGAGAAGTGGATCGGGTATCAGGATCCCACGCACATCTCCCTCAAGCCGCCGCGCGAGTGGCTGGCGATGATGGAGGGCGCGGGGTTCGAGTTCCTGCGCCTCTTCTCGGATGGCTTCTGGGACGCGCCCTACATCCCCCTCGTCCCGAAGACGCTCCAGAAACTGTTCTTCGGCTCGCTGGGCGGCTTGCAGGCCATCACCGGTCTGGTCTTCCTGCCCATGCGCTGGGGGGAGAGCATCATTGTCATTGCACGCAAACATCTGACTGGCGACCGATAACCTGTGATCAATGACCATGTGACCGATAACCGTATGATGAACATGGAAGAACCGAGTGTCCTGGATTACGTCAAGGCGAAACTGAGATTCTGGGAGCGCGGGCGACAGGCGGACCTGCTCCGCGAAGAGACGCCCCCCTCCGCGCCGAAGGAGCCGCCGCCGGAGGAAGCCCCTCTTCGACGCCTGCCCTGGCGCGCCCTCCTGGCGCTGGGACTGGCGTTGCTCGCCCAGCGTTCCTTCGAGCATCCCCACACCTCCTGGCGGCCCGGCCTGCTGTTCTATTTCCTGGCCTTCTCGGCGCTGGGCTGGGCGATTTTGCACGGCGAATGGCCGCTGACCGAACCGCCTGCGGACGAGGAACGCGACGAGCCCTTTACCGTTCGTCTCCTCCCGCTGGTGTTCTCCCTCGTCCTGGCGCTGGCGGCTTTCCTGGATTTCGGCGGCAACCTCTTCACCCGCCGCAACGTGACCCTCTGGCTGCTGGCGATGGCGTCCTTCTTTGGGGCGTTCTACCTGGGGCGATTGGACCTGCGCGCTTACCGGGACCGCCTGCTGGCTTTCCTGCGCCGTGAGCGCTGGCAGATCACCATCACGCGCTGGACTCTGCTCCTCCTGGCCGCCATCGCCCTGGTGTCTTTCTTCCGCCTCCACAATCTGACCATCACCCCCGCCGAACCGTTCAGCGACCACGCCGAGAAAATCCTGGATATCTACGATATCACCCAGGGGTGGACGCGCATCTTCTTCCCGCGCAATACGGGGCGTGAGGGCTTCCAGATGTATTGGACGCTTCTAATCGCCCGCATCTTCGGCACGGGGCTCTCCTTCTTGAGTTTGAAACTGGGCACGGCGCTCCTGGGCCTTTTCACCCTGCCCTATATCTACCTCCTGGGCGTGGAACTCGGCAACCGCCGCGTGGGGCTCCTGGCGATGGTCTTCGCCGGAATCGCTTACTGGCCGAACGTCATCAGCCGCGTCGGGCTGCGTTTTCCGCTCTATCCCCTCTTCGTCGCGCCAACCTTCTACTACCTCTTTCGCGGCCTGCGGACCCAAAACCGCAACGATTTCCTCCTCGCCGGCCTCTTCCTCGGAATCGGACTGCATGGCTACAGCCCCTTCCGCATCGTACCCCTCGTGGTCGTGATTGCCTTCGCACTGTACCTGCTCCATGCACAATCCCGAGGGCGCCGTCTTCAAGCGCTTTCCTGGCTGCTCATCCTCGCCATGACCTCCTTCCTCGTCTTCCTGCCCCTGGCGCGCTACGCCCTGGAGCGTCCCGATCTCTTCAACTACCGCGCCCTCAGCCGCCTGGGGACTCTGGAACGCC
>RFJH01000271.1 GCA_003694975.1 Anaerolineae bacterium
CGGTGACGAACGCGTCCGCTTCGCCGTGCTTGACCAGGTCAATGCCGATGGCCATAGAGTTCTTCGCCTCGCGGTGACGGGCTTTGAAGGCCAGGGCTTGGCCCTTGTCTTCCATGGTCAGCATTTCCGGAGCGTGGACGAGGCGGATGGGCAGGTCGTTGGCGTTTTGGGCTTCGAGGACGGGGCGCACTCTGGCCTCGTCACCGACGAGGATGATTTCCACGTCGTATTCGCGCGCCGCGGCCACGGCGCCCTCGACATCGGGATGGGGGAAGTGGTCACTTCCCATGGCGTCAACCACGATTCGAGTCATGGGGTGTCCTTTCCGGATGGGATGGTCTCTGTAGTGGTGGAGTGTCCTCTGCCGTTGCTTGACAAGGTGGTGAACGTGATTATAATACCGTTGCCCGCGCTGGTGCTGGAACTGGCAGACAGGCGTGGTTGAGGGCCACGTGCCGCAAGGCGTGAGGGTTCAAATCCCTCCCAGCGCATCGGGAAAGCCCGTCACCATCCGTGACGGGCTTTTGCTCATTCTTCGAACTTCATCTTCTGTTCCAGCCATTTTACTGCGACGGAGAGCAGGAGGGTCATGGCGAGGTAGAGGAACGCCACCACGTTAAACACTTCCAGGACGCGGAAGGTGCTCGCCCGGCGCAGGCGACCCAATTGAGTCAGTTCGGGGACGGCGAGGACGGTTGCCAGGGAAGAATCTTTCAGGCAGGCGATGAAATCGTTGCCCAGAGGGGGTAAGACGCGCCGTACGGCCTGGGGCAGGATGATGAAGCGCATGGCCTGGAAGTACGTCATCCCCAGCGACTTGGCGGCCTCCATCTGTCCTTTCCCGATGGATTGGATGCCGGCGCGGAAGACCTCGGCTTCGTAGGCGCCGTAGCCGAAGGCCAGGGCGATGATGGCGCGCCCTTCCATTGGGACGGAACGGATGGTGAAGGTGGTCAGGTTTTGGAAGAACGCGCTGCCCGGCACGATGGTCAGCCCCCAGACGCCCAGTCGCTGTACCAGGTCAACGAAGAGGGGGAAGAGGGCAAACGCGACGTAGAGCAGGAGGACGACCATCGGAACGCCGCGCACGATTTCCACATAAAGCGTGGCGAGATTATAGAGGATGACGTTTTTCGACACGCGCGCCAGGCCTACAACCAAACCAATGGCAATGGCGATCAAGTAAGAGAAGAGCGTGATGCGGAGGGTGGTGTAGACGCCTTGCAGAAGATAAAAGAACGTCTCATTGTAATTTTTGGAGGCAAGGATGAGGTAGATGAGTACAAGGCCGGTGAAGACCAGGATGATCGCCCACCAGGGCCATTGGGCGATACGTGACCAGGGGGAGGTTCCTCTTCGGGACCAGGTGGAGGACGATTCCATAGTTTGCTTCCTGTGGGCAGGGAATGGCGGGATGGGAGGACCCATCCCGCCAGCATGCAGGGTTTCGAGGCGGCTTTACTCGGAGGTCAGCCCCCACTTCTTGTTCAGGGCGTCCAGTGTGCCATCCTCATGCATAGCGCGAAGGGCGGCGTTCACCGGGCCGACCAGGTCGCTCCCCGGCGGGAAGACGAAGGCCAGCATCTCGTCGGAGGTGATCTGAGAGGCGATCTTTAGTTTGCCTTCATTGGCCTGCATAAAGCCGAAGGCGGAGACGTTGTCAATGACCACGCCGTCGATATCGCCGGAGATCAGAGCAAGGATGGCGCCGCCGAAGTCCTCGAAAGATTGAATTTCTTTATCGGGGAAGGTCTTCTTGGCGACAATCTCGTTGGTGGTGCCGATCTGGGTACCGACGACCAGGTCGGCGTTGGCGAGGAAGTCATCCAGCGTGGCGGTCTCGTCGGCGCGCACCAGGAGCACCTGACCGATGATGACGTAGGGGATGGAGAAGTCCACGATCCAGGCGCGCTCCTGGGTGAAGGTCACGCCATCGGCGAGCCAGTCGTACTCACCGGCTTGCATGGCGGGGAAGATGCCGTCCCAGGCGGCTTCTTTGAATTCCGGCGTGCAGTTGATGCGCTTGCAGATCTCACGCACGGTTTCGTAATCCCAGCCGTCCGGCTCACCGGAGGCCTCGTCAATGAAGTTAAAAGGCGGGTAGGCGTTTTCGACGGCTACGGTGACCGTGCGTCCGCCCAGATCGGGCAGGCCTGCCTGGGCGGCTCCGCCTCCTCCGCCACCGCTGGGGGCTGCCGGGCCACAGGCCGTCAGGGCAAGCCCGGCGAGAAGCAGAAGGCTAAGGACGAAGGTGAGTTTCTTCATTTTCTTCTCTCCTTATGGGTTGGTAATTGGAATACAACGCTGCGGGCGACGCCACCTCGTCGTTTCGCCCTGCATTGTCTTTAAGCATAGACTATCTTGGATTTTAATGCAAGAGGTTATGTGCGATTTTTAGTTTGTTTTTATATGTGCCGTGCATTTCGATGTCGTCGCCGATGGCTGAGATGACGAGTGGTAAAATTAGGCGCATGACGCTATGGCTGTTGGGGCTTGCCGTGATGGACGCCGGCCAGGGCAGTGGGCCCTGCTCCACTATGCTGCTAACTGTTGAAAGGCGTTGCGGCAATCCCGCAAAACCACCGCTTAGGAGGTCTCGATGAGCGCCGTCTTCCCCAGCCCGGAGTGGCTCGAAGCCCTGAAAGAGAAACTCAATTCCGATGAGCGCTACGCCCGCATTGCCAGCAAATGGGAGGGTGATCTGCTCTTCGTCATCGAGCCGGAGGGCAACCTGAAAGAACGCCTGGTGATGTACCTCGATCTCTGGCATGGCACCTGTCGCGGCGTGAAATACGGGGGAAACGTGGAGGATTACGAAAACCCCGTCTTCACCCTGACCGCGCCCTATGGGAATTTCACCGCCATCCTGCAAGGTAAACTCGATCCGATGACGGCCATGATGACCGGGAAACTCAAGGTGCGCGGCAGCCTGGGGTATATGATGCGCAACGTGCCGACGGTGCTCGATTTCGTCCGCTGCTGTCGCGAAGTGACCGACGAAATCCTCTGAGGGGTGAGAGTCAATGCAGCCCATCCTGAAGATCAATCTGACCACCGGAACGACAGAAGAATATCATCCGCCCGAAGCCTGGGAACGGGACTTCCTGGGCGGTGCATCCCTGGCGGCGCGCCTGCTCTACGCTTCCCTGACCCCCGACCTGGACCCGTTCTCTCCCGAAGCGCCGCTCCTCTTCCTCACCGGTCCGCTGACCGGCACCGCCGGGCCGGCCGTCGGGCGTTTCGTCGTTGCTGGCAAGGGGCCGGCAACCGGCCTGTGGGCCGAGTCGAACTGCGGCGGCTTCTGGGGGCCGGAACTGCGCTTCGCCGGGTACGACGGCCTTTGGGTCACCGGGCGCGCGCCGCAGCCGGTCTACCTGTGGATTCACGAGGGCGGTGTGGAGGTGCGGCCTGCGGGTCACCTTTGGGGCCGGGACCTGTACGAGGTCCAGGCTGCGGTTCGAGAAGAGGTTGGGGAGCCGAAGGCGCGCGTCGCCGTCGTCGGCCCGGCGGGGGAACGCGGCGTCCTGTTCGCGGGAATTTACTGCGACCACGGTCGCGCGGCGGGACGCACCGGTCTGGGCGCGGTGATGGGAAGCAAGAATCTCAAGGCGATTGCCGTGCGCGGACGCGGTAAACCGCCCCTCGCCGATGCAAAACGTTACGCCGCGCTGCGTTCTCAGGCCAATCGCGCCCTGCGCGAGGACAACGAGGCCCGCGTCCTGCACGAAGTGGGCACTGCGGGTGTGGCGAATTACGCCGAGTACATGGGTGAGTTGCCCGCGAAGTATTACCATCAGGGCGCCTTCCCCGATGTAGACGCGGTCTCCGGCTCGCGCATGGCTGAGACCATCTTGAGCGGTACGAGCGCCTGCCATGCCTGCGTTATCGCTTGCGGGCGTGTGGTGCGCCTCGCCGACGGCGCGAAGCGTAAAGGCCCGGAGTACGAGACCATCGTCTCGTTCGGCCCCAACCTGCTCAACGATAACCTGGAAGCCATCGTCCGCCTGGGAGAACTGTGTGACCGCTACGGCATGGATACCATCAGTGCGGGCAGCACCATTGGCCTGGCCTTCCATCTCTTCGAGCAGGGCGTGCTCACAAAGGCGGATACCGGCGGCCTGGAACTGCGCTGGGGCGATGTGGAGGCGGTGGAGCGCCTGCTGCATCTCACCGCCCGCCGCGAGGGCCTCGGCGACCTTCTGGCGCAGGGGGCGCGGCGCGTCGCCCGTCATTTCGGCGTGGAAGAGGAGGCCGTGCAGGTCAACGGGCTGGAAGTGCCCTACCACGACCCGCGCGGCGTCTCCGGCATGGCGCTGGTCTACGCCACCTCGCCGCGCGGCGCGTGTCACAACCAGTCCGATTATTTCTTCGTGGATTGGGGCCACGTCGAGGAAAGCCTGGGCATCGAGTATTTCTCCCGCCACGATCAAGCCGAGAAGGCGGCCAACGTCGCCCGTCATCAGGACTGGCGCACGGTCTACAACTCGCTCGTGATGTGCATTTTCGCCAACGTCTCGCCGCAGATGCAGGTGGACCTGGTCAACGCCGCCTGCGGCCTGGATTGGACGCTTGAAGAGATGATGCGCGCCGGGGAACGCGCCTGGAACCTGAAGCGCGCCATCAACAACCGCCTCGGCCTGACGCGAGCGAACGACCGCCTTCCGAAGGCGTTACTCGAACCCTATGACGAAGGCGGCGCGGCCGGCTTCGTCCCCGAACTCGACGCCATGCTCGATGCCTACTATGCGGCTCGCTCCTGGGACCCGGAGTCTGGTCGCCCCACGAGGGGCAAACTCCTCGCCCTCGGCCTGGACGACGTGGCCGAGGATTTGTGGGGCCTCGCCGAGGGGAGCGAAACGTAGTCAAGGTGCCCCTCGCCGAGCGGAGGCCGACCAGCAGGGAGGCCGCAGTCGAGACGCCCTCGTGAGCGGATGCTCCCCGAGTAGACTGCGTAGCAGTCGTACCGAGGAGAGCCCCTCGATACGTACCCTGACAGATGCTACTCAGGGACCGGCTTCTCAAGAAGCATCGCAACTGGCGAGCAGTTGCTCCACAGAAACCCGCTCTCCGACTAGGTCACGAAGTGGCCGTATCGAGGAGAGCCCCTCGATACGAGCACTACGTGCTCTACTCGGGGCGCGTTCCCTCGATACGCGCCCTGACGGGCGCGACTTTGGGCGCAGCCTTTCCGCTCTCCGAGTGATGTGAGCGTCAGCGAGCATCGTACCGAGGAGAGCAGCCATATCTGAGGAGAGCCCCTCGATACGAGCACTACGTGCTCTACTCGGGGCGCGTTCCCTCGATACGCGCCCTGGCAAGCGCTACTC
>RFJH01000040.1 GCA_003694975.1 Anaerolineae bacterium
GCAAAGCAATGGGCATCACCCTGGCCAGCATTCCCTGAGCCGGGCAATAGCGCACGGCAGAGAGTTCAATGGAACGCACCACAGCAGCCTCGTCCACGCCATGACCGGTAACACGATAGAGAATCTCGGCGCGGGTGAAGACGCGCGGGTGTTCTTTGGCGCGCTCGGTATGGACATGAACCTCAAAAGCGGTCACGTCCTGACGCTTCTTCCGCAAAATAGAAATAACATCCATGGCGGTACATCCGGCCAGACTGATGGCCATCAACTCCATAGGCCGAAAGCCATCGTTATCACCGCCGACGCTCGGATCCGCGCCCAGTTTGACGGTAAACCCCGAATCGCTCGTGCCGATGAAAGTCATGCGCCCTTTCCAATCAACTTTCGCATCCATCTGCCCATCTCCTTATAAACTGCCGACTGAAAGAAGCCCCTTATCAGAAACTATTGTTCGCCGATAAGGGGTGTGACATGCTTTTCGAGCATTCCCCTGCTGATAGCCCCTGTCCATGCGAGGCGGACGATGCCCTGGCGGTCAATGACGAACGAACTGGGAAGGCTCATGGTCTGGAAGGAACGCTCAGCCCGATACTCCGGGTCCAGCCAGACGGGAAAAGTCAGCCCGTACGACTCGGCAAAGGTCGTTACGTCCGCTTCGGGATCGCCATCGTTGATGGCAATGATGACAAAACCCTCTTCCTGATGGGCTTCATAATAGGACTGCAGCACAGGCATCTCAGCGCGACAGGGGGGACACCACGTAGCCCACAAATTGACCAACACAATCTGGCCGCGATAGTCCGCCAGGGTGACCGGATTCCCCTGCAAGTCGGTCAGGGACAAATCAGGCGCGGGGTATTCCACCGGCACGGGGACCGCCGAGATCTCCTCCTGGGAAGCAGAGGGGGAAACCTCGTCGCGTTGACGCGGCAAAGCAAGAGCGGCAGCCAGGCCAATCAGAAGCAGGCCGGCACCAATGACGATCAACGCCACGTTCCCGCGACCAGGAGAAGCGCGTTTTCTTGACGCAGAAGGTTTGCGTGAGCGAGCCACCATCTGCCTCCTAGTGACGATGGACGCGGCGCATGTCGCTGGTCAACTCGCCGCGCAGATAGGCCTGCAGGGCATCTTCAATTGAACCGCCACTGAGCACCACCTCCAGGCCGGCCTGAAGGGCGCGACGGTAAGCCGGCTCGCCCATGCCGCCGCACAGCAGGACCTTGCAATCGGCAATGGGAGCGAACATGTCCTCATGATGATGTTCGCCGTGAGAGTGATTCTCGCCAGGAGCATGGGCGGCGTGATGCGGCTTCGGGAGAATCTGCTCGGCGACGACTCGCCCATCTTCTATGGTAAAGACACGATAGCGATCTGCGCGCCCGAAGTGAGCGCTCAACGTTTCACCATTTTCGGTGACAGCGGCGATCTTGAACGCAGTCATGCACACGCCTCGTTTCTTTGCGTTACCGCAAACCCAGCAACCGGTCAATTTTAGGGCGGTCGAAACCGACGACAATTTTGCCGCCGATATCCAACACCGGAACGCCCTGCTGACCAGAGCGACGCACCATATCGCGCGCCGCAGCCGGGTCGCGGGAGACATCCACATCCTTGAACGGCACGCCGCGCTGACGCAGGTAATTCTTTGCTCGGCGGCAAAACGTGCAGGTCGGCGTGGTAAAGATAATCACACGAGGGTATCGTTTCTTCGTTTGAGCCATATTGGACCTCCGTGCGTGAGGGTTTAGCCTCCTACCACTCTCCGAATCTCGGCGAGGAGATGTTCCTCCGGGACCGCACCGATAACGTTTCCCTTTCCATCATTGATGGTCGTGTGCGGCACGCCATGAACGCCATATTGATTGGCCAGAAGAGGAAACTCCATGGCCTCGACCATCTCTGCCTGCACCATCGGGCTTTCCAGCGCCATCTGATGAGCGAGCACCACGGCTCGCGGGCAGTATGGTCAGGTAGGCGTGACGAAGACCTGGAGGTAAACCGGTTCCTTCAGGGACTTGAGGTAATCACGGGTTTGAGGGGAGAGGCTCGAGTCGCGGCTCGAGACCAGGAGCACGTCCTGAATAAGAGAGGTGAACTCGTGACCAGAGGGGATCCCGGCATAACGGATACCAAAGTCCTGGATCTGGCCGTCCTCTTTGGCAGCGATGACCAGGCCGGGGGCCTTGTCCACATGATATTGTGCCGCCGTCTCGGCGTCGTCTTGGAGGTCATACATCTCCACGCTGAGTTTGTCGGACAGGGCCGCGACTTCCTCAACCAGTTGACGCGTCTCATCACAGTAGTCGCAATTGGCCTTCTGTCCAAAGAACAAGATGTGTACCGGTTCTTTCAATTGCTGAAAGACTTCGCGAACTTGTTGGGTAACATTGTCATTTAAGAGAGTCATTGCTCACTCCATCATGCCCCACCGGGGCAAAAGTTGGGATTATCAGGTGCAACCGCCGCCTCCGCCAACGACATAGCCGCAGCGAGGGCATTCGAGATCGAGCAAGCCGTTGTAATCCAGTCGGCCTTTACCGCAGCGAGGGCACACGCTACCACGTCGCGGAGGGGTGTTCTCTCTCTTCTCTTTTGGAGATGACTCCAGAAGTGAAAGTTCAAAAGCGGAAAGCGTCTTCTTCGGCTTAGCGGTCACACTTCTTAGATGCGGTCGGATGCCGAAAAGTTACAGGGAACTCGGAAGTGATTTTCGCCCCTGCACTGTGCTCCCCTACTGCCGCCAGTCTCAAGGTTTGAGATACTCATCCAGGTTAAGCCGCTGGTACAGGCGCTGACGGACATCGGCAGGCATACTCTCATCCTCTGATGTGGCATGGTAAAGATAAATGGTCTTTCGCAGGGTATCCACCACAACACGACAATCCGGGCATTCGGCCATATGGCGCTCGATTTCCCGGCAAATTTGTTCCTCCAGAGTACCTTCAATATATTCGGAAAGGGAGGCAAGCAAAGAACGGCAATTCGTCTTATCCATCAGGCTTTTTCCTCAAGGCGTTCGCCATAGTAAGCAGAGAGTAAATCGCGCAATTTCAGGCGGGCACGTAAAAGGCGGGTTTTGACCGCAGTTTCGCTCAGGTTCAACGCTTCACTGGTCTCACGGATAGACAGTCCTTCGATATCACGCAAAATGAAGACAATGCGGTACTTCTCCGGAAGTTGCTGAATGGCCTGATCAAGGTAAGCGCGAGACTCGGCGGAGAGAAGTTCCTCTTCAGGAAGGCAGCACCAGTCAATAAAGTACGCCGGAGTAATGTCGTCGCCTGCCGAGTCGTCATCATCAGCGATTTGCACCTCGGGACGTTGACGACGCAGAACCATCAAGGCCTCGTTGACCGCGATGCGATAGAGCCATGTAGACAGGCTGGAACGCCCTTCAAAAGTAGGAAGGGCTTGTAAGGCTTTCAGGAACGTGTTTTGCAACACGTCTTCGGCATCCTGTGGGCTGGCGAGCATTTTGAGCGCCAGACGGTAGATCTGATCCGAGTAGGTCTCTACCAATCGGGCAAACTCTTCTCGGTCACCTGCCCGTAGCCTGTCCAACGAAAACGCAGGTTTGGTATCGTTCATTTACATAGATGTCCTTCGAGCGAAAAGGTTGCGAGGAGAATGCCAACCGGGGAAAGGAAACGGTCGATACTATAAGGTATGCCTGAAGTATACTCGATACCGTCTCGAAAAAGGACAAATGTCGAGGGTTTGAGGAAATTTGCCACTAGAAAGGAAACGCGCGTTTAAGGTACCATCCTGGCAAATGCTGGAAACGTTACACGAGGTTGAGTTGCTACGAGGGCTGGAGCCGGATGAACTGGCCCTTCTCGATCCACTCTTTGAGCCATATCACTGCCTGGCGGGGAGAGTGATTTTCGAACAGGGAGAAAGGGCAGAGTATCTCTACCTGCTTATCGAGGGAGAGGTAAGCATCCGGTATAAACC
>RFJH01000272.1 GCA_003694975.1 Anaerolineae bacterium
ACCGTATCGAGGCCCGTTTTAGCGCAGTGCCCGGTCTCGATACGCCCCTTCGGGGCTACTCGACCAGCGAACCGCGCATTTTTCGGATAGGTTCTAAAGCGGTCTGCGCGCCGGCACGCCGGGGCGACGCGGGTACGCCGGCGGTGTGGCCGCGATCTTATCAATCACGATTAAATACCGTTCCTCCACCACGCCGGGCAATGTGACCGGCACGAGGTGCCGCACGTGACCGCCCAGCACCTGGATGGCGCGCTCCGCAGCGTGGACTTCCGCCGGCCCGCTCTCCCCCTTCTGCGCCAGTGCCACCCCTCCCACGCGCACCAGCGGAAGAAGGTACTCGGCCAGGACGCGCATCCTGGCGACCGCCCTCGCCACTGCCCAGTCGTAACGTTCACGGTGCTCCTCCGTCTGCCCGATCTCCTCGGCGCGCGCTTTGATGACGGTCACATTCTCCAGTTTCAGTTTCTCCACGATGTGATGGCAGAACTTCACCTTCTTCCCTACCGAATCGACCAGCGTCAGGCGCAGGGAGGGGTAGATAATCTTCAGAGGAATGCCCGGAAACCCTGCCCCGGTGCCGACATCTATCAAGCGCTCCGGCGGGGTGGCTCCCCAGGCCAGGACGCACGAGAACGAATCCAGAAAGTGCTTGGTGCGAATCCCTTCCACATCCCGGATGGCGGTCAGGTTGTACTTGCGATTCCACGCCAGGAGTTCGCGTTCATACGTCATCAGGGCGACGACTTGCGATCCGGTCAAGTGAATGCCGAAGAGTTCCTTTGCATGACGGGCCAGGGCTTCCATACCCTCGGAATTATACCTGGACGTTTTCTCGAAAGCGGCATAAAATAACCCCCACAACCGAATACACGGCCAGGGTGCCTCACCCCCCGGATGGGAAGGCTGAAAGGCGAAGCCGGTGAAAGTCCGGCGCTGTCCCGCAACTGTAAGTTGGGGAGAGTTTTCCTCTCACCCAACGAGCCAGGCCGCCCGCCCTGGTCGGTTCTGCCACACTCTCGCGGAAAGGAGGTGGAGAACGCCCTGTTGGACTGGCTCTCCGAACCTCCCCTGTCTCTGCGACAGGGGTTTTTGCATTTCACACATCATCGAAGGAGAGGAACCATGGTACGCAAATTATCTCTGTTTCTGTTGACCCTTGCCCTCGCGCTGACCGCCTGCCAGGCGGCGACTCCCGCGCCGACGCCGACTCCTGCCCCGACGCAGGTCCCGCCGACCGCGACCGCCGCACCGACCGCGACCCCCGTCCCGACCCCGACTCCCATCGCCCTGACCGACGGCATGGACCGCCAGGTCACGCTGGCGGCGCCGGCGCAGCGCGTCGTCTCGCTGGCGCCCTCGAACACCGAAATCCTCTTCGCCATCGGCGCCGGAGAGCAGGTCGTCGGGCGCGATGAGTTCTCCGATTACCCCGAAGCAGCCCAGGCCGTGCAAAGCGTGGGCGGTTCGTGGGGCGAGTTCGACCTGGAGACCATCGTCGCCCTGAAGCCCGATCTCGTCCTGGCGGGCGGCATCAACTCGCCGGAACTGATCGCCTCCCTGGAAGACCTGGGGCTGACGGTCTACTTCCTGCCCAATCCGACCACCCTCGAGGAGATGTACGCCAACCTGGAGACGGTCGCCCTGCTGACCGGTCACGAGCAGGAGGCCGCCGACTTGATCGAATCGCTCAAGGCCCGCGTCCAGGCCGTGGACGAGAAGATCGCCACCGTCGAAGAGCGCCCGACCGTCTTCTACGAACTGGATTCGACCGACCCGGCCAAGCCCTACACCGCCGGCCCCGGCACGTTCGTAGACGCCCTCATCCAGCGCGCCGGAGGGCAGAACATTGCCTCCGAACTGGAAGGGCAATGGGTGCAGATCAGCCTGGAGCAACTCGTCGTCCTCGATCCGCAACTCATCATCCTCGGCGATTCGCTCTTCGGTGTGACGGTCGAGTCGGTGAAAGAGCGCCCCGGCTGGGAGGCCCTCCAGGCGGTGCAGAACGACCGCATCTATCCCTTCGACGACAACCTGGTCAGCCGCCCCGGTCCGCGCCTGGTGGACGGGCTGGAAGCCCTGGCGGCCCTTCTGCACCCCGAACTCTTCAAATAGAGAATTCAGGTGGGGAGGTGACGGTCACTTCCGAAGCGGCTGTCACCTCCCGCTCTCCTGCCCTCTTCATATGTCTCGCCCTCTGACCCTCTCCCTGCTCGCCCTCGTCCTGGCGATTCTCCTCTCCGTGGCCGTCGGCTCCGTGTACATCCCCCCGACCGACCTGGGGCGGATCGTCCTCGCCTGGCTGCGCCGTGCGCCGCTCTCCGAGCCTTTGCAGACCTTCGCCTTTATCCTCCTTGCCATTCGTCTGCCGCGCACGGCGCTCATGGCGTTGACCGGCGCGGCCCTGGGAGGGAGCGGGGCGGCCTATCAGGGTCTCTTCCGCAACCCCCTCGCCGACCCCTACCTGATCGGCGTGGCCTCCGGCGCGGGTCTGGGGGCGG
Source organism: Anaerolineae bacterium (assembly GCA_003694975.1). Classification (GTDB taxonomy): domain Bacteria; phylum Chloroflexota; class Anaerolineae; order Anaerolineales; family Villigracilaceae; genus J097. The sequence goes on from RFJH01000272.1 coordinate 2,499, forward strand.
TGCTCGCCATGTCGCTGCGCTGGCCGTACACCTTCTGGGGGCTGATGACCGTCCCGCTGGCGGCGTTCCTGGCCGCGCTGTTGACCGTCTTCCTCGTCTACACCCTGGCGCGCGTCGGGCGCACCGTCCCGACGACGAACCTGATCCTGGCAGGAGTGGCCTGCTCCTCCTTTGCCACCGCCTTGACCTCGTTCCTCATGCTGCGCTCACAGGGCGAGGTGCGCCGCGCCCTGGCCTGGTTGCTGGGCGGAGCCAGCCTGGTCAGTTGGCAGGCCGTGTTGACTCTGATCCCCTATCTGACCCTCAGTCTGGGCGCCCTCGTGCTCGGCGGCCACGCGTTGAACCTCTTGCAATTCGGCGATGAACAGGCGCAACAACTGGGGCTGCCCGTCGAGCGCGTCAAGGCCCTCGTCCTGGCAGCGGCTTCGCTGGCCACCGCGGCCGCGGTCGCCTTTTCCGGCATCATCGGCTTCATCGGGCTGATCGTCCCCCATCTCATGCGTCTGTGGTGGGGCCCGGACTACCGCCGCTTGATCCCGTTGAGCATCCTCGGCGGCGGGAGTGCCTTGCTGGTGGCGGACGTCCTGGCGCGGGTGGTCCTCGCGCCGCAGGAACTGCCGGTGGGCATCGTCACTGCGCTGGCCGGCGCGCCTTTCTTCCTGTGGGTGCTTCGCCGGGCGAAGCAGTATTCCTGGTAGCCTTGCCTTTCTGAGAGGAACCATGCTGCGAATCGAGAACCTGAGCGTATCCTATGGGCCGCGGCGCGTGCTGCGCGATGTCTCGTTGCGCGTGGGGAGCGGCGAAATCGTTGCCCTGATCGGGCCGAACGGCGCCGGCAAGTCCACCCTGGTGCGCGCCGTGAGTGGGGTGATCCCGGTCGAGCGCGGCCTGGTACGTGCCAACGGTGATGACCTGCTCGCCCTACCGCCCATGCAGCGCGCGCGTTATGTGGCCGTCGTGCCGCAGAGCGCCTCCCTGCCGCCGGCCTTCACCGTCTGGGAGACGGTCATTCTGGGGCGCACGCCGTATCTCAACTTCCTCGGCCAGGTCTCCGCGCGCGATGAGGCCCTTGCCCGCCGTGCCCTGCGGCGTGTGAACGCCCTTCACCTGGCCGAACGCCGCGTGGGGGAACTCTCCGGCGGCGAGCAGCAACGCGTTCTCCTGGCGCGGGCGCTCTGCCAGTCCACCCCCATCCTGCTCCTGGACGAGCCGACGGCGCACCTCGATTTGCAATACCAGGCCAGTTTGCTGGAACTCGTGCGCGGCCTGACCCGCGAGGACGATCTGGCCGTCTTGCTGGCCTTACACGACCTGAACCTGGCCGCTCGTTACGCCGACCGCATCGCCCTCCTGGTGGACGGGCGCATCGAGGCCATTGGCGCACCCCAAGACGTGCTGCGCGCCGACCTGATCAGCCGCGCCTACAACTGGCCGGTGCAGGTGGTCCCGCACCCCTTCCTGGGCACGCCCCTGATCCTGCCGGAAAGCCGTATCTGAGATTCCCTTCAGCCTGAAAAATACGCAGGCGTGAGACCAGCAAAGCCGAGGCACGCCGAGCCCTTCGACTGGGCTCAGGGCAAACCCGTCGAGGCGCTCCGCGCCGAGCACCGTCGAGGCGCCCTGCACATCGGCGTCTCGACTACGGCCTCTGGCCTCCGCTCGACGCGATAACTCGCGCTGAGCGGAGCCGCCGTAAGGCGGCGCAGTCGAAGCGCCCCGCGTCGAGCATTGTAGAACAACCGCTTGCGGTTGTCTCGTTTCTCGCTTGTAGGACAACTGCTGAGCAGTCGCCGCCCCTCCGCCGGAGGCTTACCCCTCCTCCGTGCCCATCCATGTTCATCTGTGTAAATCCGTGGGATTAAATCCC
>RFJH01000273.1 GCA_003694975.1 Anaerolineae bacterium
CTCAGGAAAGCGTACCCCTTGTTCGTGATGCAGAAGGTATTCTTCAGTTCCGGGCCGACGGCCAGCAGGGGCAGCGCTTCCCAGGGCAATTTCACCGGGAAGGGAGCATAGCCGCGCGAGCGGCGGAGGGGATAGATTTCGCCATCAAAGGCGCGCACCACCGAATCGTCACAGCGGATGTAAATCTCGCGATTGTGCATCAGGAAGGCATCGGCGAGGGAGGAAAGGCGCTGCAGGGCCTCCTCGTTGTCGGTGGCGATGGGCTCCTCGCTCAGGTTGCCGCTGGTCATCACGAGGACGGTGGGCGAGGGACGGTGGACGAAGGATTCCCTTGCCTTCGATACGTCGTCTTCGGTCTTCTCGCCGTCCTCCGTCTTCGGTCTTTGGTCCACAAAGAGCAGATAGTGCAACGGTGTATACGGCAGCATGACGCCCAGGGTGCGCTGGTGGGGCGCGACTTCGGCAGCGATGTTCGACTCCGGGCGGCGGCGCAGCAGCACGATGGGGCGCGCCGGAGAGAGCAGGAGGACACGCTCGGCCTCGTCCACGTAGCAGTGACGCTCGACGGTCTCCAGATCGGGCATCATCAGGGCGAAGGGCTTATCCACGCGCAACTTGCGACGGCGCAACTCGCTCACCGCAGCCGCGTTGGTGGCATCGCAGGCGAGATGAAAGCCGCCGAGACCTTTGATAGCGACGATTTCCCCCCGCGCCAGCGCGGCGCACGTCGCGGCGAGGGCCTCCTCCTTGTGAAGGTCGGGGCGACCGGAGCGCACGAAGGTGACGTGCGGCCCACAAACGGGGCAGGCCACCGGCTGAGCGTGAAAGCGGCGGTCAAGGGGATCGTGGTATTCGGCGGCGCAGTCCGGGCACATCTCGAACGGCGCCATCGTAGTATTGGGACGGTCGTAGGGGATATCTTTGATGATGGTGAAACGCGGCCCGCAGTTGGTGCAGTTAATGAAGGGGTAACGGTAACGGCGGTCGTTCGGGTCGAAGAGTTCGCGCAGGCAGTCCTCACAGATGCTCACATCTGGGGAAATCGGCTGGAAAGCCTGCGGAATGGCCTCGGAGTGGACAATCTCAAAGGCGGTGAACCCGTTCGGGTCCTGCCAGGAGGCGGTCAGTTCGTCAATGCGGGCCAGGGGAGGGGCTTCGGCACGCAGAGCGTGCAGGAAGGATTCCAGCGCTTCCGGTTCGCCGTCCACCTCGATATCCACCCCGGCGGAGGTGTTGCGCACCCAGCCCGTCAGGCCGTAGCGCTTTGCCAGTCCGTAGACGAAAGGGCGGAAGCCCACTCCCTGAACGATACCGGTAATGTGGATGCGGGCGCCTTTGAGTGTCATGTGTTTATAAGTGTCAGGTGGTCGGATGGTCTGGTGGTCGGGTGGTCTAGTGGTCTGGTGGTCTGGTGGTCGGGGTCAGGTTGTGGAGGAGCCATTCGATCCAGGCATCGAGGCCTTCACCGGTTTTGCAGGAGAGGGGGAAGGTGACCAGGCCTGGGTTGAGGGCCTCCACGCCGCGACGGAAATAGTCCATATCAAAGGGGATGTAGGGCAGGAGGTCAATCTTGTTGATGACGAGGGCATCCACGCCACGGTACATGCCGGGGTATTTGTAGGGTTTGTCGTCGCCTTCGGGGACGGAGGCGATGAGGACGCTCTTGTGCGTGCCGAGGGCAAAGGTGGCCGGACAGACCAGGTTGCCCACGTTCTCAACGAGCAACAGGTCTATCTGACCGAGATCGAGTTGACCAAGCGCTTGATGAAGCATGACGGCATCGAGGTGACATTCGCCACCGGTGTTGATCTGCACCGAGGCGACCGCGCCGGCCTGCGCGGCACGGTCGGCATCAATGCTGGTGGCGATATCGCCATCCACCACGGCGACGCGCAGGCGCTCCGTCAGGCGCGGCAGGGTCTGCTCGATGAGGGAGGTCTTCCCCGCGCCCGGGGAGGCCATCAGGTTAACGGCGAAGACCCCGGCCTCATCCAGGCGGGCGCGATTTTCCTGCGCCAGGCGGTCGTTGGCGCTGAGAAGTTTTTCCACAACAGGGACGCGTTTGGTCACGTTGCCTCCAGAAGAGATTTAGAGTGTCCAATTAGTCAGAATAACCGCTCATCGTCGATCAGGAACGGAGTTGCTATCAGTGCCAATCAGCATAGGTCGAAAACGTTCATGTCGTAACACCCGAAACGACCATCATGTACAGAGCTGCAAGAGCCAGAAAAATACCAAAGGACACCACAAGATTTATCAAAGCAGCCACTATCCAATGAAGTTGATAGTTCACTCTGATCGCAAGAGGCTCTATTACCAGCAGCAAGTAAAAAGGAAAAAACATTCTTACTAAAAGTGTCAACTTTGATAGAGTAAGGTGATAGATCAATATAGCCAGGCCATCAAGAAGTATTATCGGCAAACTGAAAACGGTATAGACGATAAAGAAATCGCGCCATATTCCCCTGCCTCTCAACATCTTAGACAATCCATGTATCAATCCCGTACTAACACCGAAAGCGACAGGGGAAGACACGCCAGACAATAAACCATTACCCAACAGTGCCAATACCTTTTCTAGTGAAACTGTCCTAGGGTTTTTAAGTAATGGTGATGAGGTTGTCAACAAGGTGTATACAAAAGATACAACCGCAAGCCACACAACAGCCTGCCGCAAAGATATCTTCTCTTCAGCCAAAAGTCTCCTTCCACTTTCATAAGTGGGATACGGGAAGGTTACCAGCCAGATTTTATACCAACCCCACGATTGGGCGCTTTCTCGCTTAACGACCTTTCGTTGAGTTTTCATACCTCGTTTTTATGAGCCAACATCATCTTCTGTTCTATCGGCCACCTCAATCGCTTCCATATAGAACTCCTCGCCGGAAAGCACTTTGACGCCCACGCTGCCGCAATCCGGGCAGACCAGGCCCTCACCGTTGAAACGGAATTTTCGGGCGCAGTTCATGCACTGCAACTCCGCCGGGACGCGCTTGAAATGCAGGCGCGAACCCTCCGCCGGCGTATCCTTTGTGAGAATTTCCCAGTAGAACTGCACCGAGTCGTCCACCACGCTCGCCAGGTCACCGATGACCAGATAAACATCCGTGATGCGATGGCCGTTGGCATGGCGCAGGGCAATCTCCAGGATGGATTGGGTGATGGGCAACTCGTGCATAGGATGATTATACCTGCTTCTCCCCTTCGCTCCACGTGTACACTTCGGGCCGGCGGTCGCCGAAGACGGGGATCTTCGCCCGAACCCGCTCGACCTCGTCCAGGGGGATGGTGACGGTGAGCAGGGTCTCCTCTTCGGCGGCCTCCACCAGAGTCTCGCCCCAGGGGTCAATCACGCAGGAATGACCAAAGAACTCGTTACGGCCATCGCTTCCCACACGATTGCAGGCCACGACGAACATCTGGTTCTCGATGGCCCGCGCCCGTAAGAGAGTTCGCCAGTGGGAGAGGCGCGGATGCGGCCACTCAGCGGGCAGAAAGACCATCTTCGCCCCGGCCAGAGCGTAGGCGCGGAACATCTCCGGGAAACGCAGGTCATAACAGATGGCCAGGCCGGCCTTCCCCCAGGGCAGGTCTGCCACTACCAGGCGTTCGCCGGGGGAGAGATGGTGATGCTCGTCCATCAGGCGGAAAAGATGGACTTTCGCATACGAAGCCAGCAACTCACCGCGCGGCGAGAAGACCGTCAACGTGTTAGCGAAACGCTCCGGTGCAAGACGCTCCAAATTGGAACCAATGAGATAGAGGCCATGTCTGCGCGCCAGCGCGGCGGTCTCGGCGAAGAGGCCCTCGTCCAGAGACGAGGCGTAGCGAGAGGCGTGGGTCAGGTCATAGCCCGTTCCCCAGAGTTCGGGGAAGAGGACCACCTGTGCGCCGCGCGCGGCGGCCTCGGCGGTCAGACGACGCACCGTGTCCAGGTTCGTTTCGGGGTCGCCCAGGGCGATGTTCATCTGTCCCAGGGCCAGGGTCAAAGAGGAGGCTGTCGATTCTTCCATCATGTCTCATCTCCTTCAGGGCAGGGTTTCCACATACAGCGGCGCATCATCCGGTCTGAGGTCCTCTGCGAGGATGGTGCTCGTCTCGCCGCGCCAATCGGTGACGCGCACTTCGCCTTGCAATTCCGGTGGCAGGTCGCCCTCTCCCCAAAGAACATAGATTTCGCGTCCATCTGCCAGGAGGAAGCGATAACGACCTCGCTCCAGAACATGGCGCGTCAGGTCGAACATAGCACGGACATCCTCCTCTCCGATGCCTTCCCCCCGGAAGAGATACGCCTCGGGGTCAAGGTTTTCCGCCTCGCGAAACCCTTCCAACACGGTGACCATTGTCCGATAGGCGTAATAGGCCGGTTTCTCCTGGCGATTTTTGATGATGACGCGCTTCTCTCCGCCTTCCTCGCTCTTTTCGATCTCCTGGTAAATCAGCCAGGTCCCCTCAGGGGACTTGGCCGGATAGAGGCCGATGTAGAAAATTTTCTCCGCCCCACCGGCGAAAGCGTAGATGTGCTCCTTGGCCATCGCCCAGGCCCATTCTTCGTCCGTCAGCGGGGCGTCGGTCCCGGCGGAGATTTCGGACATCTCGAATTCCGTCACCCA
>RFJH01000274.1 GCA_003694975.1 Anaerolineae bacterium
GCGTATGCCTGGGGTGGAGGAGGCGGGGGGGCAGCGGCAGGGGCAGGGGCCGGTGCTGCTGCGGGAGCGCGCGAGGAGGCAAGCGTGGCGTCCGGGTCGTACGTCATGGCTTCAAAGACCAGGGTGATGTGCTCGCCCAGGGAGACCACGTCACCGGCCCGTAGCACGTGAGGGCCGGTCAGCCGTTGCCCGTTGACGAACGTCCCATTGGTTGATCCCAGGTCCTCCAGAACGTATTTCCCGCCCTGGAACGTCAACCGAGCGTGGCGGCGGGAGACTTCCGCGTCGGCGATGGTGATGGTGTTCTTCGCGTCCCGACCGATGAGGATTTGTCCTCCCTCCAGGGGATAAACCGTGCCTGGCGTAGGACCGGAACGCATGACGAGTTGGAATTGAGCGGTCATTTTTTCCTCCAAAAGGGCGTCGGAACAATTTGCTGTTTTTAGTGTACAGGGGAAGCGGGAAAAAGTCAATTACCCTGAAGGGGGGATACTCCCCTTTTTATCTCATAGTTGAAGACCTCGCCAAAGGCGGTGATGACCTCCGCTTTTACCCGCGCCATATCCGGCGGTTCGGGCAGGAGTTCTGCCAGGCTGGTGACGGGATGACCGACCAGCCCACAGGCGATAATCCCCTCCCAGTACGACATATCCGGGTGGACGTTCAATGCGAATCCGTGACGCGAGACTCCACGCGCATCCACTTTGACGCCGATCGCGGCCACCTTGGCCGCTTTCCGCCTCGCTCCCGGACCCCGGCCTGCGCGCTGGTCTTGAGCCTCTCTCTGAACCCAAACGCCTGTCTTGCCCTCCAGGCGGAAGGTCTCCAGGCCCAATCTCGCCAGGGCGAGAATCAGGGTTTGCTCCAGACGGCGCAGGTAGCCTACGTAATCTGCTTGTGGGAGGTGGGAAGCAGAGTCCACGCGTCCCAGAGGGAGTAGAGGATAGCCGACCAGTTGCCCCGGCCCGTGGTAGGTTACGTCGCCGCCGCGATCCACCCAGCGGACGGCGATGCCGCGTCGACGTAATTCGGCCTCATCCCAGAGGAGATTCTCCTCTCGCCCGCGTCGCCCGAACGTGTAAATGTGAGGGTGTTCCAGTAGAAGCAACGTGGGCGGACGTTCTCCGGCGGCGATCTCGGCGGCGAGACGCGCCTGCAATTCCCAGGCTGTATCGTAATCGAGCAATCCCAGATCGTAAACCTGGCAGATCATCTCCTCGTTATCCGCTGTGTGTCCATCCTGCCACCCTCATGCTTCGTCTGCGCTACGCGTTCCCGTCCTCGAACACCCGACGGTAGAGATCGGATTGCAACAGGCCTTCGGGGTCGCAGCTGCGTTTGAGGGTTTTGAAGCGGGCAATGGTCTCCTCGCCCAGGAAGCAGCGTGCCGTCTCCGGCGAGGTTTCGCTGTTTTTGGCAAAGTAGAAACGCCCCCCGGCCTGAAGCACGATGCGGTCGAACGTCTGGAGCATTTTGGCCAGGGCGTCGCGATTGCGGCGCGTGACCTTGAAATCCAGCGCAAGGGAGAGACCGTCCAGAGCGTGGGTGAGCAGGAAAGGGTCGGGGCGGTGACGCTTGGTCACGCCCAGGTAGGAGGGGAGGGAGTACTTTTTAGCGAGAGTCAGCATTTCGGTCCAGGCAGGTAGCGCCGTTTCCTTCGGGAGGAAGGACTGGTATTGGATGAGTCCCTCGCCTCCGTACGCGCGTTCCCAGTGGGGGATGTAGTCCAGCAAGAAATGGAAAGCGGCGTGCGACTGGCGGAAGGTGTGCCTGCGCAAGGAGACCAGATATTTCGCGGTGTTCACTGCCCAGACGCCCGCGTTGTTCATAAAGGGCTTCATCAGGTAAGGCAACAGCGACTTGGGCAATATGCCAAAGATGCGGTTGGGCAGCGTCTGATAGGAGACCTGGAGGGTGCGTTCCGGGTGAGGGTCCTCGCCTTCATCGAGGTAACGGGCGGCGTGGATCTGGCCGTGTCCGATGGTGATGGCGTCCAGCCAGCCGACGATGTAATCGTATTCCGGGGCGTGTTCGAGGAGATCGCCCAAGTGGGTTTCCAGGGAGGGGGTCGGCCAGGCGTGGACTTCGAGCAGGCCGGAGTAGACGCGGTGCATCTGCAGGGTGACCGAAGTGAAGACGCCGAGCATCCCCAGGCCACCGATCATGGCATAGAAGAGGTCGCGGTTTTCCTGTGGTGAACAGGTAATTTCCTCGCCGGTGGGAAGGAGGGCGGTGAACTCCAGGACGTGCTCGCCGAAGGTGCCCATGCGAAAGTTGTTCTTCCCATGGATGTTCATCGCCAGGCAGCCGCCGAGGGTGGTGGTCATCGTGCCGGAGACAACCGGCGGCCACCAGCCATCGGGCAGGACGTGCTGCCACAGGCGTTCCAGCGTCAGCCCCGGTTCGGCGCGAATCACGCCGTGTTCGGGGTCCCAGTCCAGGATGCGGTCCATGCGTCGCAGGTCGAGGACGATGCCGCCGCCGTTCATGGCCGCGTCGTTGTAACTTCGTCCCGCGCCGCGCAGGGTGATGGTCAACCCATAACGGCGGGCGTTCTCGAAGAGTTCGAGTATCTCCTCCACGCGCTCCGGCTGGTAAAGGTAAGACGGGCTGTGGAGGGAGTGACCGAAGTTTTCGAGAAGAGTCAGGTGGTTGGGAGCGATGGCAGGCATGTTAGATGATCAATCGGCGGAAGATGAAGGATGGGATGTTGCGGATGATCAGCATGACCCACCGCCAACGGGCAGGGGTGTAGATTTCCTGCTTTCGGCGGCGGATGGCGCGCCAGATGTCTTCGGCAACGCGCTCCGGCGAGGCGACCCAGAAGACTTTCTTGGCGTCTTTGATCATGTCGGTCGCCACGAAACCGGGTTTGACGGTCAGCACATGGACGCCGTGGCGCGTGAGACGGTTGCGCAAGGCTTCGAGGTAACAGGTGAGAGCGGCCTTGGAGGCGTTGTAGGCCGGGTTGCCGACCCGTCCCCGTTCACCGGCGACGGAGGAGATGCCCACGATCTGGCCGCTTTTCATGCCCTGGAAGGCTGCCGCGACGGGGTTCAGCCAGGCCAGCGCGCCCAGGAAGTTGACTTCCAGGGTGCGTCGGTCTTTCTCAAAATCGAATTTCTTCAGACCGGGAGGCAGGGAGACGCCTGCGCAGTAGATGAAGAGTTCCAGGCCACCCAGGTCGGCCAGGATGGTGCGGAAGAGGTCGGGGACGGCATCGTAATCCGTCACATCATGGACGTAGTAACGAGCGAGGCCCTCGCCGTATTTCTGGTTGATTTCCTCGCAAAGGCTTTTCAGCAAGTCTTCACGGCGGGCCAGGAGTGCCAGGTGGTACCCCTCTTGTGCCAGACGGCGTGCCAGGGCCGCGCCGATGCCGCTCGATGCGCCAACGAGGATTGCCCGTCGTTGGGGGCGCAAAGGGGTGGGGGGTGGTATTTTGCCCACACGAACCTCCGGGAAACCGATGTGCAAACAAAGGCATTCTAACACACTCTTGGTAGCAAGAAAGGGTTGTACTTCATCCTCATTGGTCATTGGGCAGGGCTTTTCAATAATCGGACATTTGTGGAGCACGCCGTTACCCCATACATTACGCTTTGTTCAACTCTGAAAAGCCTTGTTCATCGGCCGGCAATTATTTGCCTCGAAATCGGGCTCGGCTCGCGGTATAATCAAGGCAGGCGTACCGGGTAAGCAATGTGGGAAGAATGTGGGATTGTTTTCCTCTTTTTTCCGTGCTATGGTAGACGCACTAGATTCGATATAGTTTAATGAGAGCGTTCGGAAACTCAAAATTGCACCTTGAAAAAAGTTGACTACTCTTGGAAATGGGATAAGTATTGAGACC
>RFJH01000041.1 GCA_003694975.1 Anaerolineae bacterium
CCAGGCCGGCTTCCCTACCGATATCCTCCAGAAGATATTCCAGTCGGCGCGGCGACCACGGGAAGAGGCGTTCCGTTGGCCGATACTGTGCCAGATACTCGCGATAAGCGCTTATCCAGTCTTCGGTAAGGGGAATCTTGCGTTCCTTGTAACGATGCGCAGGGCTGGCATAACGGATGAACACGATCGGCCCCCCGGGCGCATCGAGATCAACGTGGTTTAAGTGAATACCCAGACATTCCTTTTTCTTGATGCCCGTAATGAGTAGCAAACGGAACAAGGTGTAATAGCGCGCGTCGGGTTTTTCGGCGCGGCGATACCTCTCTGCAACGGCAAGCGCGGCTTTCACCTCGTCCTCTGTCAACACAACGGGCAACGGACTGATGACCGAGCGCTGAGGCACTTTCTCGGCGGGATCCACCATAATCACCCCATACTGATGCAGCCAGCGGAAGAAAGACTTGGTTGAAGTGATTCGTCGCGCCAGAGTTTTGGGACTACATGGAATCCCGCGCTCCTTCTCCATCCAGGCGAAGAAACGGTTCAAGTCATTCGTCGTAATGGCCCCCAGGGGACGGTCCGGGGGAAGAAACTCAGCCAGGATGCGAATGTCCGAAAGAAATGCCTTAATGGTATTCGGCGAACGTCCCTGGTCTGTGAGATAAATTTCCCAGGCTTTGATGGCCGGGGCGAGCGGAGATTGCGCGGTCAAATGAGCGCTGTCACTTGTCATCATCACTCCTGAAGGTCATCTTTGCGTATAGTTTAGCGAAAAAGCGAAGGGGTGTCAACGGCGTTATCAGTTTCAACCAGGAACCACCCTTGACGGAATGTTAAACGGGGGAGTATAATTTGTACCGTTGAACGAGCAGGCAGCATACAATACCGCATCGAGCGCTTGAGACAAAAGGTCTCAGAGCGCTTATCTTTGTTTGTCTTTGGGCAGGCATAATCACCACACAACGGCTGGCTATTATCACTTGCTGGAGAGGACGCAGTGGAAACCAAGGAACTGACCGCGTTACGTATCAGCCTGGCATCCCCGGAAACTATCTTATCCTGGTCTTACGGTGAAGTTCTAAAGCCGGAAACGATCAACTACCGCCGTTTGCGGCCGGAGAAAGATGGTCTGTTCTGTGAGGCGATCTTTGGCCCAACGCGCGACTGGCAATGTTACTGCGGGAAGTACAAAAACCCGCGCTACAAAGGTATCGTATGCGACAAATGCGGTGTGGAGGTGACGCGCTCCTCGGTGCGGCGCGAGCGCATGGGGCATATCCAACTCGCCTCGCCGGTAGCACATATCTGGTACACACGCCGTATCCCTTCTTACCTGGGATTGTTGCTCGACATCTCACGCCGCAATCTGGACCGAGTCCTGTATTTTGCTCAATACATCGTTACTTACGTCGACGAGGAAGCCCGCAAAAAAGCTCTCCAGCGCCTGGAAGAGGAAATTGGTGCTTCAGAGCGCGAACAGGCTGAGGCGATTAACGCGCGCATTGCAGAGGTCAAACTACGCCGCGACCGAACCCTTGCCGAACTCACCCAACGCAAGACTGCGCTGGAACAGAATTACGACGAGCGCGTAGCCACGCTACTGGAGCCAATTGTCAAAGAAGGCCAGCGGTTGGAAAAGCAACTGCAAGAGCAAAAAGGGAAAACAACCCGCAAGGCCATTATCTTCGAGGCCTCTGGTGACGTAATCGCCGAGGCGGGGGATACCATCGCGGCGAGTCACATTCGCAAAGTGCAAAAGATTGTCAAAGAACGCCTGGAAGCCATTGAAGGCGAACTGCGTGAGCAGAAACAGAGCGAACTGCAACAAATTGAGGAGGAAATCGCACGCGTACGCTCCGAAGCGCAAGAGGAAATGGATGCCCTGCGCCGTACCCTGGAGGAGCGCACAGAGGCTGTTCGAGATAAGAAAGCTCGCTTGCGCGATGAACTCCTCGAACTGCGGCCCTTCACTTTCCTGAGCGAGAATCGCTACCGCGAACTGAAATCGCGCTGGGGGCAGGTATTCCGCGCCGACATGGGAGCCGAGGCCTTCTACGATATCCTCAAACGCCTTGACCTGGATAAACTGGCCGAGGAACTCTGGAATGAAGTCCGCACCACACGGAGCAAACAGAAGCGCAAAAAGGCCACCACACGCCTTAAAGTGGTGGAAGCCTTCCGACGCTCCGGTAATCGTCCCGAATGGATGATTTTGACCGTCTTGCCGGTCATCCCGCCTGACCTGCGCCCGATGGTTCAATTAGACGGTGGTCGTTTCGCCACTTCCGATTTAAATGACCTCTACCGCCGCGTCATCAACCGCAACAACCGCCTCAAGCGCCTGCTCGAACTCGGCGCGCCGGATGTCATCATCCGTAACGAGAAGCGTATGTTGCAAGAGGCGGTAGATAGCCTGATTGATAACTCCCAACGCGGCAAAGCCCTTTCTCGTCGCGGGCGTCGCGAATTGAAGTCCCTGAGCGACATGCTCAAAGGGAAGAAGGGGCGCTTCCGCCGCAACCTGCTCGGCAAGCGCGTGGATTACTCCGGACGCTCGGTCATCGTGGTCGGCCCACACCTGAAACTTTACCAGTGCGGCCTGCCGAAGACCATGGCACTCGAACTCTATCGCCCCTTTGTCATTTCCCGCCTGGTGCAACACAACTATGCCGCAAACGTCAAAGGTGCGCGCCGCTTGATCGAGCGCAACCGGCCCGAAGTCTGGGAGGTACTTGAAGAGGTCATCAAAGAACGCCCTGTCCTGCTCAACCGCGCTCCCACCCTGCATCGCCTGGGCATTCAGGCCTTTGAGCCGGTACTGATCGAGGGCTCGGCCATCCAGTTACACCCTCTGGTCTGCGCGGCATTCAACGCCGACTTCGATGGCGACCAGATGGCCGTACATGTCCCCCTCTCACGTAAGGCCGTGCAGGAAGCGCGCGAATTGATGCTCTCTTCCAAGAACCTGCTCAAACCCGCTGACGGCGAACCGATTATCAGCCCATCGAAGGACATGGTCCTGGGCATTTACTATCTGACGATGGACCACAATGTCCCTCACCCGGGCGATGGGCGCATCTTTGCCGATATGGACGAGGTCGAACTCGCCTATCAACTGCAGCAGGTGGACATCCATGCTCGCATCAAACTCCGCACTCAGACCTGGTACGATGACCAGGGCGGACGTCTCCCCGAACCCGAGACACGCATCATTGAGACGACAGTCGGGCGCGTTCTCCTTAACCGCGTCCTGCCCGAGGAGATTCGCTTTGTCAACGAGCCTCTGGACAAGGGTGGCGTGAAAGACCTGATCGCCGATGTCTATGAAATCTGTGGGCGCGAGGTGACCACCGAAGTCGCCGACCACATCAAAGACCTGGGCTTTGAATACGCCATGCGCTCCGGCACTACCCTCGCCGTCTCCGATATCACCATCCCGAAAACGAAGCAGGAGATCATTGCGGAGGCATTGCAAGAGGTCGAGGCCGTCCAGCGCGACTACCGACGCGGTCTGCTGACCGAACAAGAGCAAAATGAGCGCATCATCGAAATTTGGCAGGAGACCACCGAGCGAGTAGCGCGCGCTGTCAAGGAAACGATGGATCCCCACGGCAACCTGGCGACCATGGCCAATTCCGGCGCAACCAAAGGTGGCTTTGGGCCAATCTCGCAGTTGGCTGGTATGCGCGGCTTGATGGCCGACCCCTCCGGGCGCATCATCCCGCTGCCCATTCGCTCCAATTTCCGTGAAGGCCTGACCGCGCTGGAATACTTCATCTCCACTCATGGCGCGCGCAAAGGTCTCGCCGATACCGCCCTGCGCACCGCCGATGCCGGCTACCTGACCCGCCGCCTGGTGGATGTCGCCCAGGATGTCATCGTCAACGAATACGACTGTGGCACCAAGCGAGGCATCTGGATCCGCAAGAGCGACGATGTGGCCGGCCAATCCCTGGGGCAACGCATCTTCAGCCGTGTCCTGGCCGAGCGCGTGCTGGACCCCAAGACAGGGGAGGTCCTTGCGGAGCGTGACGATGTGATTGACCATGAACTAGCGCGCAAGATCGCGGCCAGCGGGGTGGAAGAAGTTAAAGTGCGCTCCCCCCTGACCTGTGAGTTGCGCCACGGCGTATGTGCCAAGTGCTATGGCATTGACCTGGGACGCGGCGAGATGGTCGAACTCGGTGCAGCAGTCGGCATTGTGGCTGCCCAATCCATCGGCGAACCGGGCACCCAGTTGACTTTGCGCACCTTCCACACTGGCGGTGTTGCCGCAGGTGGCGATATCACCACCGGTCTCCCGCGCGTGGAGGAACTTTTCGAGGCACGCAAGACCCCTAAAGGTGAAGCCGTTGTCTCCGAAATCGCCGGAACGGTGCACATCGTCCAGTCCGAACGCTACGCAGACTTACGTCTGGTGCGTGTGGTACACAGTGAGTTGGTGGATGAGACCTATTCCATCCCCGAAGACTGGAAGATCGTGGTCAAGAGTCGTAGTGAAGTGGAACAAGGCGACGTCCTGGCAATGTCGGGAGAGGCGACCATTACCGCCCAACACGCGGGGAAAGTGAAAGTCTCTCGCAAGAATCATCAAGTCGTCATCACTTACGAGAGGCGCGAGGAGAAGGAGTACGAAATTCCTACC
>RFJH01000275.1 GCA_003694975.1 Anaerolineae bacterium
CCTGGGAAGACTTTGGCTGACTGTTTCTACCCTACGTCTGCTATCCTACCGCCCTCTGCCAGGTTTTGGGTAATCACCAGAGGAACATAAATCGGACAGGCATGAGATGGGCGGGGCGAGATGCGTGGAGTATAATGATATCCCACCTTAATTTCAGGAGGTGTTTCGTGGACCTTCCTAAGCATGCTTACTTTCGGGGCAAGATTGTCCCGTACTCCGAGGCCCGCGTCGGTGTCGCCACACACGCCCTGAACTATGGCACCGCCGTCTTCGGTGGACTGCGAGGCTATTGGAATGAGGAGCGGGGAAAACTGTATCTCTTCCGACCCTATGACCACTACCGCCGTCTGTTACACTCCGCACGCATGATGTGCATGGACATCGGACGCAGTGAAGAGGACCTGATCCAGATCACGATTGACCTGCTGCGTGTGGAGGGATACCAGACCGACGTGTACGTCCGCCCGTTGATTTACAAAGCGGAGGAGGGAATCGGCGTCCGTCTGCACGGTATCAAGGACGATCTGACCATCTTCGCCGTTCCTTTTGGGAGTTACGTCAAGAACGATACGAACGCCCATGTGACCATCTCTTCCTGGCGGCGCGTGGACGACAATGTCATCCCGGCGCGCGGCAAGGTCAGCGGGGCGTACGCGAACTCTGCTCTGATCAAAACCGATGCGGTACGCGCCGGCTTTGACGAGGCGCTGGTGCTCGATCAGAACGGACACATCTCGGAGGGCAGCGCCATGAACGTCTTCATGGTGCGCGATGGCGTGCTGATTACCCCGCCCGTGACGGACAATATCCTGGAAGGGATTACTCGTCGCTCGGTGATCGAGTTGGCGCGCCGGGAACTGGGCCTGGAGGTCGTGGAACGTTCAATTGACCGTACCGAGGTTTTCATCTGCGATGAACTTTTCATGACCGGCACGGCGGCCCAGATCGTCGCCGTGACCAGGGTGGACCACCGCCCCGTGGGCGATGGAGTGATGGGGCCGATCACCACCCGCCTGCGCGAATTGTTCGGCGAAGTGGTGCGTGCCCGAAACCCGAAATACGCGGACTGGAACGTGGAAGTGTGACCGACTTGCGGGTAAAATACACCTATGTTTAAGCGCAACGTCTCTCCCACAGAGACCACGCAACCTATTCCCAGCGTGGAGCGTATTACCTCCGTGCTGGGGCCGGGCGTGATCTGGCAAGGGAGTATCAACGGCAGCGGCGGGGTACGCATCGAGGGCGCCTTCGAGGGCGAGATCGCCTTGCGAGGACTGCTGGTCGTCGGCGAGACCGGGCGCGTGACCTGCGAGAACATCCGTGCCAACACGGTCATCGTCGCCGGCGCGGTGCGCGGCAACATCACCACCGAGAAACTGGAAATCCGCTCCACCGGTCGCGTCTGGGGTGACGTGGTGACCACCGCCTTCGTGACTGAGGAGGGCGCTTTCCTGCGCGGCCAGATCCGCATGGAGGAAACGGTCGAACTGGACCTGGGGCCGCCGCCCGAAGGCACGCCGAGCGAGATCTCCGAGATCCCTCCATCGCAGGAGGAATGAGAGAGCGCCGGAACGTGAAGACGATGGTGCGTAAGTTTCTTATTGCCCTTTCCATACTGGCCCTCCTCTATCTGGGCGTCGGGCTTGCTTTTCACATCAACTGGGAGCGTGCTCAGGAGGCCTGTCGGCAGGAACGTCGGGCGCGAGGAGAATTCGTGGAGCCGGAGGTCTTCGGCGGCTTCCTGGGGGCGTTCTTCGATATCACGAACTGGCCGGTTTATGCCTGGGCAAATGTTTCCCATGATGGCACGCCGTTCGCCACACCGTGCACCCATGCCGCAGATGAGCAAACCTCGGGCGACGCGGCGAGAGTCTCCGATGTGGTGACGGCGTTCGGCAAACGGCTGCAAAACGTCTCTTTGTCCTCCCCGAACGCGCCCCAGGACATCGAGGCGCAATATGCCGGATTCGTCTCTCCCGACCTGCTCGCCCTCTGGATGGACGACCCCTCCGGCGCGCCGGGGCGACTGACCTCCAGTCCCTGGCCTGACCGCATCGAAATCATCTCCCTCGAGCAAGAGGGCGCAGACCGCTACGTGGTTCGCGGCGATATTGTCGAAGTGACCGGCGCAGACCTGGCGAATGGCGGCGCGGCGAATCGAATCCCGGTGCGCCTTGTCGTAGAGAGACGCCATGGGCGCTGGGTGATCACCGAATTTACGGAAACGTCCCCCGATTCTACGAATTGAGGCCTCCCATCCGTGCATCTATGAATATTCCCATGTCCTCCCCCGACCTGACCGACGCCGAGCGGCAGGCGGTGCTGGAAGTGCTCCAGACGCCCATCCTGAGCATGGGCGAGCGCATCCGGCGATTTGAGGCCGCCTTCCGCGAACTGACCGGCGCGCGACACGCTATCGCCGTCAGTTCCGGCACGGCGGGATTGCACCTGTGCGTGCGCGCCGCCGGAATCCGCCCCGGTGACGCGGTCATCACCACCCCCTTTTCCTTCGTCGCCTCGACCAACGTCCTGCTCTTCGAGGGGGCCATCCCCGTCTTCGTGGATGTTGATCCGCGCACGGGCAACATCTCCCCCGAACGGGTGGCCGAGGCGGCGCGCGCCCTCGCCAAAGGCGGCGCGACAGCCCGACGCTTCCTCCCTCCGTCGCTGCGCCGACAGGACTCCCCTCCCCTGCGGGCCATCCTGCCGGTGGATGTCTTCGGTCAGGTCGCGGATATGGACCCCCTCCGCGCCGTGGCCGCCGAATACGGCCTCAAAGTGATCGAGGATTCCTGCGAAGCCCTGGGCGCGACCTACAAAGGTCGGCCTGCCGGGACGCTCGGCGATTACGGCGTGTTCGCTTTCTATCCGAACAAACAAATTACCACCGGCGAGGGCGGTGTCATCGTCACGGATGACGACGAGGCCGCCGACTTCATGCGCGCCCTGCGCAATCAGGGGCGCGCGCCGGGCGATACCTGGCTGCAACATACGCACCTGGGCTACAACTACCGCCTGGACGAGATGTCCGCCGCGCTGGGGGTGGTGCAGATGTCCCGGCTGGAGGAACTGCTCCGGAAACGGGAACGGGTCGCGGCCTGGTACGAAGCGGGGCTGCGGGAGGTGCCCGGGGTGGAGATTCCGTTCGTCACCCCGCAGACGACGCGCATGTCCTGGTTCGTGTACGTCATCCGCCTGGAAGCGGGAATTGACCGGGCGGCGGTGGCGCGTCGGTTGGCGGAACGCGGCATCCCCACGCGTCCCTACTTCGTCCCCATTCATCTCCAGCCGTACATGGTGGAACGCTTTGGGTACCGCGAGGGCGATTTCCCGGTCACGGAAGACCTGGGGCGGCGCAGCCTGGCCCTGCCGTTCTCCGGCGTGATGAGCGAGGAGCAGGTGGCCTACGTCTGCCGGGCGCTGCGGGAGGTACTATGAGCACGACGGATTTTCCGCCTCCCAGGCGACGCGGCATCCTGGTGCACACGGTGCTCATCCTGGCACTCCTGGCGCTTTTCGCGTGGAGTATCTGGCGCGCTTCGTCCGCCGAGGTGGGACCGTTCTTCCTGGGCTACCTCCTGCTCTCGCTGGCCGCGTTCATCCCTCTGCCTTTCCTGGGATATCGCGCCTACGCCCTGCTGCGTGCCAATTACTACCTCGATCGCGACCGCCTCACGCTGCGCTGGGGACTGCGCGTGGAGGAACTGCCTCTCTCGGATATCGAATGGGTACGCCCTGCTTCCGATATGCCTGCCCCCCTTTCCCTCCCTCCCTTAAGACTCCCCGGCGCGCTGCTCGGCAGAACACGCCATCCCGACCTGGGCGTGGTCGAGTTCATCGCTGCCGATTCTCGCACCCTCCTGCTCATCGGAACGGCGCGACGCGTCTTCGCCATCTCTCCCGCCGACCCCCTCGCTTTCACGCGCTCTTTCCAACGGGCGATTGAGATGGGAAGCCTGACTCCGGTCGCGGCGCGCTCGCTCTACCCCTCCTTTCTCGTTGCTCAGGCCTGGCAGGACTCCCTGACGCGCTATCTCTGGCTGAGCGCCGTCTTGCTCAACCTCGGCTCGCTGGTCTGGGTCAGCCTGCTGATTCCCTCGGCGACGCGCGTCCCGCTGGGCTTCGACGCTTTCGGGAGGCCGCTGGGGCCGGTCCTGCCGGAACGCCTGATGATCCTGCCCCTGGTGAGCATTTTTCTGGCGATTGCCGGCTGGTTGGGAGGACTCTATTTTTATCGTTGGGAAGAGCGTCGCGTCCTGGCGTACCTTCTCTGGATTTCGAGTGCGTTGAGCAGCCTGCTTTTCCTGATTGCCGTCCTCTTTGCCGTCACCACACCGGTGTAGGGGAGAAGCGGGGTTCCATGTCTGCAACCCAACCGCTTTTCGGTTTTCTGTTCGCTCTCGTAGTTGCCGTGCTGGCCTA
>RFJH01000276.1 GCA_003694975.1 Anaerolineae bacterium
CTCCTGGGATACACTGATCACCACGTACCCGAACAACCGCTACTGGTCTGAAGCCTGGGCAGAGAAAGCCTACACACAGTGGGCTTATCAGGAGTACTATGAGGACGCCGCAAACACACTGCTGACGTTCGCCCAGCAAGCCCCCGGTCACGAGGACGCCCCCACGTTCCTCCTGGATGCCGGGCGCATCCTGGAACGCGCCGGTCGCCTCGAGGAAGCGGCCCAGGTGTGGGAACGCATGGCCAGCGAATACGCCGATGACACGCGCGCCCCCCTGGCGCTTTTCCTGGCCGGGATTGCCCGATACCGCCTCGGCGATTTCGAGCAGGCGCTCACCACCTTCCAGCGCAGCCTGCTTTTTGCGGGAAGCCCCGAGGAACAGGCCCGTGCTCATCTGTGGATCGGCAAGACCCACCAGCGCCTCGGCGACCTGGATGCCGCCCAGGCCGCGTGGCAGCGAGCACAATCCCTCGACCCGATCGGTTACTACAGCCTGCGCGCCCGTGACCTGCTCAACGGACAACCCCCCTTCGCCCCTCCCACCGCGTACCGGCCAGACGTTGACCTGGACGCCGAGCGCGCCGAGGCCGCCTCCTGGCTGCGCATCACGTTCAACCTCCCTGCCGACACCGACCTGGACAACCTCAGCCCAAACTTACTCCAGGACCCGCGCATGGTGCGCGGCAACGAACTCTGGGAACTCGGCCTCTACGACGAAGCCCGCCTGGAATTCGAGAGCCTGCGCCTCGCCGTGAGCGACGACCCGGCAGAGTGTTTCCGTCTGGGCAACTACTTGCTTCACCTTGGCCTCTACCGCCCGGCCATCTTCGCTCTCCGTCAGGTACTCACCCTGGCCGGAAAAGAAGACCATGCCGCCTCGCTTCAGGCACCACCCTACTTCGGCCATGTCCGCTACGGCCTTTACTACGCCGACCTGGTCATCCCAACCGCCGAGGAATATGGCTTTCACCCTCTTTTCCTTTTCAGCGTAATGCGGCAGGAAAGTCTCTTCGAGGGCTTCGTCCACTCCACAGCAGGAGCACGCGGCCTGATGCAAATCATCCCTAGCACAGGAGGCAACATTGCCCGTAACCTGGGCTGGCCGGTGGGATTCCAGGACGATGACCTCTATCGCCCCATCGTCAGCATTCGCTTCGGAGCCTATTACCTGGCAAACAACCGCGACGCGCTGGGAAACGACCTTTATGCCGCTCTGGCAGCCTATAACGCCGGCCCGGGCAACGCTCGAATCTGGAAAACCCTCGCCGGCGATGACCCCGACCTCTTCCTGGAAACCGTCCGTTTTGCCGAAACGCGAGATTACATCCGTTCCATCTACGAGACCTACGCCATCTATACCTCCCTCTACAGCCCACGTCCTTGAGAGCGGCGATTCGGGCAATCAAAATTTGTAGTCTCAGTTTCAGCGCTTCGACAGCGGCGGCTTCGCTGTTTCCGCTCAGTGTGCGAAAGCAAAGCAACCTATCCGCAACTCATGCGTTGTGCCATGCCGGGGGCACTTTTTACGCTAATCCTGTTCCCCGGTGGCGAGGGTAAGCCAATCCTCCAGCGCGAGGGTGAACGGGTTGCCATCGTAGAGGAAGGTTTCGTCCAGCGGGATCCAGTAGTCGCTGCCGAGGATATCCTCGATAGCGCAGAGCGGGGTGACATCGCCGGGTTGCAGTTTGTAGTGCAGCAGAGCGCGGTGAGCGGTGCACCGCGGCGCGCCGGCGTCCGGTTGCGCGTCCTTCCAGGCCAATACGACGAGCGCCAGCGTGGAGGTGACGCCTTTATTTTGGGCGACGGCAGCGTCGGGGGCTGTAGGGTCGTATGCATCGGCGGCGCGGTCCAGCAAGATTTCCTGGATGGCCGTTTTCCACTCGTCCCCGCTCATGGTCTCGTGAGGCAGGGCGTAGAGGTCTGCAATGAGATAGGTCGTGGCGATATCGGCAAGTTGCTGCGGCGGCGGGGAGGTGAAGGTCAGGGTGGTGGCCAGGTCCATGGCATGGCTGGCCAGTTGGGTATCGCCGATGTAGGTGCTCAGGGACTGGGCGAGGTCGCCGAGCAGCGCGCAGGTGGGATCGGCGCCTTTCGCCCGGCGGACGGACTGCGGCCACAGGTGGTAGTAGCACCCCGGCGCGATGCGCACGTTGAGCGTGACCCACTGGGAGCCGCTGCTGCCGCCGGGACCAAATGTGGAGAAGATGAATTCACCGGAGGCCGGTTCGACCTCGTTCAACCAACTATCGGGGTGAACGGCATAGGCCACGGCCACCTCGCCCAGGTACCAGCGCGGACGGGCGTTCTCCACATCGGGGCGAGTTATCGGTTCGTCTACCACGTCGCCGGTGCTTCCTTCGGCGGATAGAGATTCCAGTTCCTCCACGCTGTGTGGGCGAGTCCCCAGGTCGGTATCGTAGATCAGCGCGCAGGCGGTGAAGACGGTTACCCCCAGGTCGGGGTATTCGTAGATGTTGGCAAGGCCAAGTGTCAGGGCGGGGAAGCGGATGGTGATGGTGCCCATCTTCGGGAGGTTCAGGCCGAAGGTTGGGATGGGGAGGTCGCCTATGTCAACGGTGGTGGCAGTGGTGGCCGGCCACTCGAATGGACGGCGATACCAGTCCGGGTCGAAGAGCGATGCTTGCAACAGATCGGGGTGTTCCCGGAAATACGCCTCCCAGTACGTCAGCCAGGCCTGCGCCAGGCCGGTGGGGTCTTCGGCGGCGCGGCGAATGAGCGCCTGAGCCTGAGGCGTGTTGCAGGTGAGCGGCAGGATGTCCATCTGGCCGGTGAAAGGATTCGGCCACCCGACTTTATCGGGTTTCGGCGTGGAGGTCGGCGTGGCAGTAGGAGCAGGTGTGGGCGTGGGGGTAGGGGTGGGGA
>RFJH01000005.1 GCA_003694975.1 Anaerolineae bacterium
CGCCGTTGCCATTGATAACGCTCGCTCCTACGAAGTGGCTCAGCAACACCTCAAGGAAATGCGCGAGTTGGACAAACTGAAATCTCAGTTCCTGGCCAACATGAGCCACGAACTTCGCACACCGCTCAACTCCATCATCGGCTTCTCGCGCGTCATCCTCAAGGGCATTGACGGACCGATCACCGAATTACAACAACAAGACCTGACCGCCATCTACAACGCCGGACAACACCTCCTTGGCCTGATCAACGACATCCTCGATCTCTCCCGCATCGAGGCCGGCAAGATGGAACTGACCTTTGACGAGGTCAACCTGACCGAACTGATCAATAGCGTGATGTCCACGGCTACCGGCCTGGTCAAGGACAAGCCCATCGAATTGCGGACGCACATCGCACCCAACCTGCCCCCGGTCTACGCCGATGCCATGCGCATACGGCAAGTGCTGCTCAATCTGCTCTCTAACGCTGCCAAATTCACCGAGGAAGGTTGGATCGCCGTCGAGGCCAATGTCAGGCCGGGACCGGCAGGTCAACCCGAAGTCGTCGTCAGCGTCACCGATACCGGTCCCGGCATCGCACCCGAGGACCAGGAAAAACTGTTCCAACCCTTCAGCCAGGTGGACCCCTCACCCACGCGCAAAACAGGCGGCAGCGGCCTCGGCCTGGCCATCAGCCGGGAACTCATCACAATGCATGGCGGACGCATTGGCGTCCACAGTACGCCGGGTAAAGGCAGCACCTTCTACTTTACCATCCCTCTCGCTCGAGACGAGGGCCAGAAGAGAGCGGCACAAGAAAAAACCATTCTCGCGATTGACGATGACCTGCGCGTCATCAAACTCTACGAACGCTACTTGCAACCACAAGGCTACCACATCATCGCTCTCACCGACCCAACCCAGGCGGTCGAACGCGCACGCGAACTGGAACCTTTTGCCATCACCCTCGACATCATGATGCCCGAGTACGATGGCTGGCAGGTCCTCAGCGATCTCAAAGCCGACCCCGCCACGCGCCACATCCCGGTCATCATCTGCAGCATCGTAGATGACAAGGAAAAAGGCCTCAGCCTCGGCGCAGCCGATTACCTCGTCAAACCCATCCTGGAAGACGACCTCCTGAACGCCCTCGACCGCCTGAACGGTGATGGCAGCATTCGTGAAGTCCTTGTCATTGACGATGACCCGGATGATCTACGCCTCATCGGACGCCTCCTGAACGAACACGGTCGTTACAAGGCCGTCCTGGCCAACGGCGGGAAACGAGGGTGGGAAGCCATCGCTTCCCGCGCCCCACACGCCATCATCCTGGACCTCTTCATGCCGGATATGGACGGCTTCACCATCCTGGAAAAACTGCGCACGACCCCCACCCTGAGGGAGATCCCCGTCGTCGTCATCACGGGAGGCGACCTGACCGCCGAGCAACGCGAACAACTCCAACAGTTCGGCCAACGCCTGCTCCAAAAAGGAGCACTCAGCGAGGAGCAGTTACTCACCACCCTCGAACAGGCGCTCAAACGCCTCGCCCCCCGCCCCTGAGCGTTACCCACCATCTCATCCAACGAGGATTCCATGCCCTTTACCGTCAAATGTCTGGATTGCAACCACACCGTCCCTTACTTTCCCACAGCAACCACCTGCCCTCGCTGCGAAAGCGCATGGCGCGAGGCAGTGTATGACTACGAAACCATAGCCCAAACCCTTCCTGCCCAACTTCCACAACGCCCCTTCGACCTGTGGCGTTATCGCGAACTCCTGCCCGTCCGCTCTCCTAATCCCACCCTTTTCCTCGGCGAAGGTGGGACACCGCTCATCCAGGCCGTCAACCTGGGGATGATGCTTGGATGTCCCAACATCTTCATCAAAGACGAGCGGCAGGGCCCCACCGTCTCCTTCAAAGACCGCCAGGCCGCCGTGACCATCGCCGCGCTCAAAGAAGCCGGTATCACGGAAATGGTCGTTGCCTCCACAGGCAATGTCGCCATCGCCTATTCAGCCTACGCCGCGCGCGCCGGCATCAAACTCTGGGCTTTCGTCACCAGCCTGGTGCCGGCGGTAAAAATGCGCGAAATCGCCCTCTATGGCACGCAGGTCATCAAAGTCACCGGCTCATACGACCAGACAAAGCAGGTCGCCGCCGAGTTCGCCCAACAACGCGGCCTGTACCTGGATCGCGGCGCGCGCGCCATCCCCTCTGTGGAAGCGATGAAGACCATCGCTTTTGAAATCGCGGAGCAACTCACCACCATCCTGGGCCCCCCTCACATCCAAAACGGCACCCACCCCCTCTGGCGCACGCCGGACTGGTACATCCAGGCCATCAGCGGCGGCATGGGGCCGTTGGGAATTCTAAAAGGCTTCCGGGAACTAAAAGAGATGGGGTTCATCGAGAAAATCCCCGCCGTTGCAGCCATCCAGAGTGAAGGCTGTGCCCCTATGGCGGAAGCCTGGAAACGTGACCAGGAGATAGCGACCCCCGTCAGCACCCCCCGCACCCACATTGAAACCCTTGCCACCGGCGACCCCGGCCGTACCTACACCCTGCTCTACCACCACTTCCATCAAAGCGGTGGTGTCTTCGAAAGCGTGAGCGATGAAGAAGCCTTCCGCGCCATGCACGTCCTGGCCAAGATGGAGGGCATCTCCGCCGAACCCGCCGCGGCGGTCGCCTTCGCCGGTCTCTTCAAACTCATCCGCAATGGCATCATCAAACCGACGGACACGGTCGTCGTCAACTGCACCGGCCACACCATGCCGCCGGAGACCATGATCCTGGGCGACGGCTGGGCGCGCAACGTTGTCTTGCCCTCGCGCGTCCGCGAGGAGACCCCGCAGCCCGAAGGCCTTCTGGCCGCTCTCAACCGCGTCGCTCCCGAGCGCTTCCCGCGCGTCGCCATCGTAGATGACAGCCCCGACGCCCGTCGCCTGATCCGCCGCATCCTGCAATCCCAGGGACATTACACCATCTTTGAAGCCAGTGACGGTCTCGAGGCCCTCCAACTCATCACGCGCGAGAAGCCCGATCTGGTCATCCTTGACCTGATGATGCCTGAAATGGACGGTTTCGCCGTCCTGGAAAAAATGAAAGCCAACCCGGAGACGGCAACCATCCCTGTCATCGTTTCAACGGCCAAAGCGCTCACACCGGACGAAAAGAAGCGCCTGGAGGGACAGATTCAATCGCTCATGCAGAAGGGCGATTTTCTGAGCGACGAATTCGTGGACGAGGTACGCACGTCGTTGCGCAAATCAAAGTGACCAA
>RFJH01000277.1 GCA_003694975.1 Anaerolineae bacterium
GCACCCATCAAGGGATCACACGTTGCGGATCCATAATGTACTGCCACCAGTTGTTGTGTATCCCATTGATGCGACCGGCCACTTTGGGCAGATGCTCTAACCACCAGAGGTGATGAGCGCGCATATCACCGTTGCCCCATTCATCCGCGTTGACCTGACGGATCTCACCCTGGAAATTCGGGAAATTGTGCAGCCAGTCATCACACTCACTGGGCACCAGGCGCGGGTTGTTCCAATCGTAATCGTGTTCGCTGTTCGGAGCGAAGTGGATGGTGCCAACAGCGGCCTTTCCCGGCGCGATCTTATCGTATCGCGTGAAGCGCTTCCAGAGATTGGCCTCACCCTGCAGACGGCGGAAAGTCTGCTCCATAATCGATTCGGCGCGATGACCAAAGGCCTCCAGCATCTCGCCGACGCCGCGCTCGTAGTTGAACCCCATGATGACGAAGCGACGCGGGCATTGCGCGGTATCCGAGAGCGGCGGCGCGTTGCACCAGAACGCGCCCTTGCCGGCCATGACCGATTCGTAAAAACCGGCATAAGGGAACGCAAAGACCCACACTTCGTCTATCTCCCCATCGGTCACGCGTTGCAGGATGTTCAATCCGTCCAGGATGTAGTGGTAATCCACTCCCTGAGGGGTATGTGGCGGCGAGACACCGCGCAGCACATCCAGGTACGTGGCCGGCGTGTAGCGGAAACCATCCGTTTTGGGCGGGAACTCGTCCCTCTCCACTCGCTCGATAATCTCGTAGCGCGCCATCCCCCCGCTGGCCTGAAGGATATCGGCGCTGAAGGCGGTAATCAGAGTCTCCACCCGATTCCATCCCTGGGATTGGGATAACGTCGTGCCCTCCTCATCCATCACCGGGTCGTAGGTGACCACCAGCACCCGCCGGGTGACCACCTGCGCCGGTTCGGTGGTGCTATCCGGCGGGACGGTTGGGGTGACGGGGGGTGCGGGAGGCTTGGGAGATTTCTTAAAAATGGAGAGCAGAACTCTCAACAAGGCACTCAGAAAATTCCCTGTTGAATTGCTCATCTGTCGCTCCTTTCATCGGGTGGCGGACTCGCTTATGGCACACCACCGGCTTGATAAATCTGTCCCCCCACGGCAAAGAAGAGAGTATGATTCGGACTGACCGCCATGGCCGCGATCGCCTCGGAAGGAAAGGGGGGCTCCGCTTCAAGGAAAGGACGCAGTTGCTCGCGTATCTCCAGCGCTTGCTGTCCCGGACTGAGGCGATAGACAGATTGTTTCTCTGCATCGAGGAGGAGGAGCGCCCGGTCAGGCGGAACGTTAAACATTAACCGGGTAAAGTGCGCCGAAGTGGGAGAAATGTCCTCCTGGTTGGCAGGATGTTGGGGATCGGTCAGAGGGATGGGTTCCTGGCAACGGGTAGGCACCTCCTCCAGGTCACTGTACGTGCAACGCGTCAGATGACCATCGGCGTGCAGCAGATAGAGGTCATCCTCTCGAACGGCGATATCAACCACGTCTTCCAACGGCGGGACTTGCTCGGAGAAAAAGAAGATCGGCGTCCCTTCGAAAAGCCCTTCCTGACCACGATAAATCCACACCGCGCGCGCCTCGGTATCCAGCACGTACAGGGTGTTTCCATCCAGCGCGATGGCCGTGATACGCCCCCATTGGATGGCAGGCATGACCAGTGGCCTCGCTTTTGGCTCCTGGCCAGGGGCACAGTAGAGCAGGTTGCCCAACGCATCCACCCCCATGACGGTGGCATCGAGCGGCGCGGCGGGCAAAGGCGCGACCAGGTCTACCAGCCGACCGACCTGATAGCCGTCGTGAAAGCCGGGCGCGCACTGAAACGCATCGAGGTCCACTTGATAACCGCGCCCGGTCAGGGCCGCGCGCAAGATCAGGCCTTGCGTGGCATCCAGGAGGTAAAGTTCGTTGTCGGTCGCGGCCATGTGGGCCACCTGCACGGATGAGGGCAGAGGCCCGCTCAGGGCAGGGCGAAACTCCAGGCGGGCAATTCCCAGGAGGGCGTCCAGGGCATCCTGCGCCTGCCGGCGGAGCGCCTGAGACTGGGACGTGCGTCGGTACTGCTCCGCCTCGTTCAGAAAACCAAGCGCCTCCTCCCAGGCCTCTCGCTGCCGGATGGGATCGCTTTCGGCGGAAGCCCGCAACGCCGCCTCCTCCGCCAGACTGAAGTACTTCTCATATTGCGCCGAGTGCCCATAGCGGAAATAGACCACGCTGGCGAGAGTCACCACCACCAGCGGCACAACGATGGCGATTACGGCCATCCAGGAGGAGGGGAAAGGCCGGGAATCTTCGGTTTCGGCGGAGGGGAGGAGGCGCGGCAGAAAACGCGCCACGCCCTGAGAGAGACGCCCGCTCCAGGTTCGCCATGTTCGTAACGCGCCGACCAGGGCGCGCGCCAGGTCGCGCCGACGTTCCTTACCGCTTCGCGAGGTTTCTTTCGGCGTGATGTCCATCTCCGAGATGGTCGGGGTTTCCGGTTCCGGGGGTGGCGGAGAAGGTTCCGGCGGAGGACCTTCCTCGGCCTGCGGTGGGATGGCATAGGCGGAGGGCGGTACGGTTTCTTTTGAGGGGAGAGGGGTCGCCTCAGGAGAAAGGGTCGGGCGGCCCGGGCGAAGGAGGGAGAGAGTCTCCTCACCGGCTCGCGCCTGGAGGAGGGCACCGCGCACGTCCTCTTCGGTCATCACCATCAGGCGATGGTAGAGGGAATCCAACGTCACAGGGCGACGATCGGTAAGCAGGGAATCTCCCCAGGAAGCAGGAACCTGGCGGGCGAAGAGGAGCCAGTCTCCGGGCAGGAGTTCCACCTGGGCGTAGTAGAGACCGGCACGCGGCCCCATCCCAAGCCCCTTTCCTGAGAGAGCCGCATCGTGGATATGGCGTGCCCCCTGCCGGCCCACCCAGAAAACGTGCGTCTGACCGGAAAGCAAAAGAAAAAGACGCCCGTCACGCAGCGCACCGAGCACCAGATGGCCAATGGTATACTGCCCGTGGCCCGTGGTGCGCATGTTGCGTTCCAGGAGAGCCTGGTTTAGGGTTTCGGCGGCGGCGCGCAGGGCCGAGGTCAGGGAGCCGCCAGCCTGATAGAACGCCTCGCCTGTCTGTGCTGCCAGATGGATATACTCGCCGGTGGAAATCGGCGCGTTTCCCGTCAGCGCCAGGAAGACCACCAGGTGATCGCGCTCGCGCCCGCGTGCCGCGCGGCGCGGTGGGTTGAGCGCCAGGAGACCGGGCAGGGTAGGCAATTCCTGGCCGTCGGTACGGTGCAACGGCATCAAGGTAAGACCGACTGCTTCAGGCACGTCTTTTCCTCGCCTCGCTTTCTCAATGAACCCGGCACGATGCCCAAATGTGCCGGAGAATTAGAGCCGTTACCATTATACGGTAAAATTCCCCTATCCTATCCTGAGATTTTCACCCTCATCTAGAGAGACATCCCGACATGGAATACACCCTGCTCACATCACCGAAAGACCTGGACGCCCTGGCAACGACATGGAATACCTTACTCGAGGAGAGCGTGACGAACACCCCTTTCCTGCGCCATGAGTACCTGCGCGCCTGGTGGCAAACTCTGGGCGGCGGCGAGTGGCCACAGGGAGAACTGGCCATCGTTCTCGCCTATCAGGACGGAGAACTGATCGGCATCGCTCCGTTCTTCCTGACCGACTACGAAGGCGCTCCCGCGCTGCTCCTCCTGGGCAGCATTGAAATCTCCGACTTTCTGGACCTGATCGTCCGCCCACAACATCTCCGCCCCTTCCTCGGCGGTCTCCTCGACTTTCTCGATCAACACGGACCCCCGGGCTGGCGCGCCCTCTATCTGCACAACGTCCCCGACACATCCCCCACTCTCGAAGCGCTGCGGAACGAGGTGACCCGACGCGGATGGACTTTCGAAAAAGAGGTTCTGCAACCCGCGCCGTACATCCCCCTCCCCGGCGATTGGGAGGCGTACCTGGCCGGTATCAACAAAAAGCAGCGCCACGAGATCCGACGCAAAATGCGCCGCGCCGAGAACTACGCAAAGCCCGTCCGCTGGTACATCGTGGAGGACGAGGCCACGCTGGACGATGCCATCGAGGCCTGCTGTCACCTCATGGCTCAAGACCCGGAGAAACAGGCTTTCCTGACCCAAACGATGCGCTCCCAAATGCGCCTCGCCATCCACGCCGCGTTCCGCGCCGGTTGGTTGCAACTGGCTTTCCTGGAAGTGGATGGAGAGAAAGCCGCCGGTTACCTCAACTTTGATTACAACAACCGCATCTGGGTTTACAATTCGGGCCTTGACCAGCGCTTTCGGGAACTTTCCCCCGGCTGGGTGCTGCTCGGGCACCTGCTGAAATGGGCGAACGAGAACGGACGCTCCGAATTCGACTTCATGCGCGGCGATGAAGAGTACAAGTACCGCTTTGGCGCGGTGAACCGTTACGTCCTGCGGGCGAAGGTCACCCGCTGAGAAAAGGCTGCCGGGGGAGTATTTAAGACAGAGTGCGGTAGAATGGTCACCAATGCACCATTGGAGACGCCTCCCTTCCCCGCCCCTTTCCGACCGTCTGGCCATTCTGCTCAGCCTGCTTGCCGTGGTCGCGGCCTATCTGGTCGCCGACCGGGTTTTCGAGCGCATTCCCCATCTGGAAGATGAAATCGCCTACGCCTGGCAGGCACAGGTCTATGCGCGCGGCGAGTTGACCGTCCCCTCGCCGCCTTCGCCGAAGAGCATTCTCGTCCCCTTTGTGGTAGATTACCGGGGGAGGCGCTTCGCCAAATACCCACCTGGCTGGCCGGTTATGCTGGCCTTTGGGGTGGCCGCCGGAGGGCGCGCCTGGGTCAACGCCCTGCTGGCCGGCCTGGGTGTCTGGCTGACGTACCGCCTGGGGCAAAGAGTGTTTGACGCTCGCATCGCGCTCCTGGCCGCCTTCCTGACCCTGATCTCGCCGTTCTTCCTTCTCAATTCCGGCTCGCTGCTTTCTCATCCCTGGGCACTGGTCTTGAGCCTGGCCTTTGCTCTGGCGTGGCTGGAGGCGTTTTCCGGGCGTGAGGGGAATGAAAGCCGGGAACCGCTTCGCTGGCTGACGGCAACGATGGCGGGGCTCAGCCTGGGCGTCCTGGCCCTGACGCGCCCGCTGACGGCGGTCGGCGTGGCGCTGCCGTTCTTCGTCCACGGCCTGATCCTCCTTCTGCGCGGGGATGGAAAGACGAGAGGACGCATCCTGCTCGTCGGCCTTCTGGCAGCCTCGGTCGCCGCGTTGCTGTTCCTCTGGCAATATGCCGTCACGGGAGACGCCCTGCTCAATCCGTACACGCTGTGGTGGAAGTACGATAAGGTCGGCTTTGGCGAGGGCTACGGTCGCATGGAGGGGGGGCACAACCTGCACTGGGCCTGGGTCAACCTGCGGAACAGCCTGGAGGCCGGCTGGGGCGATTTCTTCGGCTGGGGGAAGGTCTCCTGGCTCTTTCTTCCCTTCGGTGCGTGGGCTGCCCGCCGCAACCGGCGCGCCTGGCTGATCGGGAGCGTCTTTCCATCACTCCTGCTGGTTTATATGGCCTACTGGATCGGCTCATCGCTCTTCGGGCCGCGCTATTACTATGAAGGCCTACCGGGGTTGACATTGCTCACCGCCGCCGGTATCGTCTGGCTGGCCGGACGGCCGCGATCTACCAGGCGCAAAGCACGCGCCCTGGCGTTAACCGCCGTTGTGGCGCTGCTGGTGAGCGCCAACGCTCTCTGGTATCTGCCGGCGCGATTAGGGCCGATGA
>RFJH01000278.1 GCA_003694975.1 Anaerolineae bacterium
CACACGAACCCCTCGTCGTCCGCCCACCCCTCTGCACACTCCTACCGCCACAAAGGAACCATTGCCGGAAGATGTTCAAGACGTGCTGCGCGCCATAGACGAAAATCCCAGAGACCCTTTCCTCCGCCTGAAACTGGCCATCACGTTCTGGCAACATGAAATGCCTCAAGATGCCTATCAGGCACTTTATGAGGCGCGAGAAATCGCCGGCGATGACAGAGATTTCTTCATTGAAGCCGGGGATCAGTTAATGAGAGAAGAGATGTGGGTCGGCGCGGCGGGGATGTACCTGCAGGCTGCCATGCTCTTTCCTCCAGGTGAAACGATACCCAATCCATTACGCGAGGTGTTGCATGAGGCCGTCTACCGGGCAGCCGTCGAACCGGAGATGCCCGACCTCGTTCCCTTCGACGCCATCGGGCGGGTGGACGAGCCGCTGATGCTGGCCGCTCAGGCACGATATGCCTATTTCTACGTCAGCCCAGAAGAGGGACGCGGCTACCTACGCAACCTCAAGCGTCTGAAGGCCGACTTTCCCGAAAGTCTTTTACTGGAAGCAGAATTCAACGCCAAGGAAGGGGATTACGACGATGCCCGTTATACCCTGAATCTCCTCCTGGCCGATTTGGAAACACCGGACTGGATCCGCGCCGAAGCAGAGGCCATGATACGAGACCTGCCTTGAAAGAGCCGGGCAATGAGTGCCCTGCTCCTACACAGAACTCGCCTTACTTCTTTGAGGAGGAAACGTGCGAATCCCTCTCGTTGCCGGAAATTGGAAAATGCATCTGACGGTGGCCGAGGCACGCGAGTTGGTCTTTGCCATGAGCCGCTCGCTGAACGAGGTGAGGGGAGTGGAAAAGGTGCTCTGCCCTCCCTTTACCGCCTTGCTGGCCGTGGCCGCACTGCTCAAGGGCACCGACATCGGCCTGGGCGCGCAGAACATGCACTGGGAAGAGCAAGGTGCCTTCACAGGCGAAATCGCGCCCGGCATGGTGAAGGAGTTTTGCGAGTACGTCATCCTCGGCCACTCCGAGCGACGGAAGTACTTCGGCGAAACGGACGAGACGGTGAACCGCAAGGTACATGCCGCCCAGGCACACGACCTGACTCCTATCGTCTGCGTCGGCGAGACCCTGGAGGAGAACGAGGCCGGGCGGACGGCGGAGGTCGTCTCGCGGCAGGTGCGCGAGGGCCTGAAGGGGCTGGATGCCGCGTTCGCGGCGCGGGTCGTGGTGGCGTATGAGCCGGTCTGGGCGATTGGGACGGGGCGCGCGGCCACGGGTCCGGACGCGAACCGAGTCGTCGCGGAGGTGATTCGTCCCACCCTGGCGGAGATGTTCGGGGAAGAGACGGCGCGCGCGGTGCGCGTCCTGTACGGCGGGTCGGTGAAGGCGGGCAACGCGGCGGAGTTCTTCACCCAGCCCCAGATCGACGGTGCCCTGGTCGGCGGGGCCAGTTTGAAGCCCGAGGAGTTTGTCCAGATCGTGCGCATCGCGTCAAGTTGATCTCGTCCATGAGGAGGTGAAACGATGGTAAAGGCTGGTTTGATTGCCGGAGCAGGAATGTTCATCCTGGTATTGCTGGCGGCTGCGGTGTTCAGTCCATTGTGCGCATTGTGCGTGCCGCTGCTGGCAGGCATCGTGGCCGGCTATCTGACCGGACGGTTTGAGATGCCGCCGGACATGAAGACGGTTGCCACGCGCGGCGCCTACGCGGGCGCGATTGCCGCAGGGCTGGGCATCATCGCTCAGATGATTGCCATGGTGATCAACGCCCTGGTGATGCAGAATCCACAGTTCCAGGTCAATCAGATGCTTGGCCTCCCTCCAGCGGACCCCACAACGGTTTGGGTCGGCCAGTTCATCGCAGCGTGTTGCGTGGGATTGTTGAACGTCGCGCTGACGGCGGGGTTCGGAGCGGCGGGCGGCGCCATTTGGTTCAAGACGGCCGGCGAGAGCCAGACACCAACACCCCCTCCCGCTTCCGTGTAGTCTTTTTCGCGTGTTTGCCCTGGACGGCCTATTCTGGCTTGTCGCGATGCTGGTGCCGCTTCTGGCCTTGCAGCGCGCCTTGCACCGCGAGATTCAGGCCGTCCTTTTGATTCTAACGCGCCACGCCGGGGCAACCATGGCGTTCTTCTCTTTGCTCTTCCTGCCCGGCGTCCTTCTGCATGAATTGAGCCATTATCTCATGGCGCGCCTGTTGCGCGTGCGCACGGGGCGCTTTTCCCTCTGGCCACGCGCGTTGCCGGACGGTCGCCTGCAACTGGGCTATGTGGAGACCGCTCGCTCAGACGTGGTGCGCGATACGTTGATCGGCCTCGCTCCACTGCTGGCGGGGGGACTCCTGGTGGCGTATGTCGCCGTCTTCCGGCTGGGACTGCTCTCGCTGTGGGACGCCTTACGGGTTGGGGCAGTCGAGCGGTTTTGGGCGGGCGTGGCGGGGCTTCCCCGCGTGCCGGATTTCCCTCTCTGGTTCTACCTGGCCTTCACGGTGAGCAGCACCATGTTGCCCTCCCGGTCAGACCGCCATGCCTGGCTTCCACTGGGGCTCTGGATCGGCGCCCTGCTTTCCCTGGCCATCCTGGCCGGAGGCGGCCCCTGGTTGCTGACCTATCTGGCCCCGCCGTTGAACGCCTTTCTGCGTTCGGTGGCGATGGTCTTCGGCCTGAGCGCGCTGTTCCACGCCGTGCTGGCGCTGCCGGTGGCGCTGCTGCATCGCATCCTGACGCGCTTGACCGGCCTGGATGTGCAATAGGCATCAATTCAGGGTGATCAGGAGGCCACGCGGAGCACCTTCGCGCCGCGAATCCGGCCACGGCGCAGTTCGACGAGAGCGCGATTGGCCTCCTTCAGCGGGTATTCCTGGTATTCCGGCCTGAGGTTCGCTTCGGCGGCCAGGGCGAGGAACTCGCGCACGTCCTGCCGCGTCACGTTGGCGACGCTCTTGATTTCTTTTTCCATCCACAGGTGAGTGGGGTAATCCAGGCGCAACAGGTAATCCTGGTCCACGCTCTCTTTGCGAATGGCGTTGACCACCAGCCTGCCGCCGGGGGCCAGGTTGCGCAACGCCTCGACAATCGGTTTCCAGACAGGGGTGGTATCAATGATGGCGTGCAGGGGTTCGGGGGCAGTATCTTCGATGCCTCCCGCCCAGACCGCGCCGAGGGAGCGGGCAAACTCCTGCTCCGCCGGGTTGCGGCTGAAGACGTAGACCGGCGTGTTCGGGAACTTGTGGCGCACCATCTTGAGCACGAGATGACCGGAAGCGCCGAATCCGGTCAGGCCGAGGCGTTGACCGTCGCGCAGGCCGGTCAGACGCAGGGAGCGGTAACCGATGGCGCCGGCGCACAGGAGCGGCGCAGCCTCGGCGTCGGAGAGCGCGGCGGGGATGGGGTGAACGAAATCCGCCGGAGCGGTCATGTATTCGGCATACCCGCCGTGCGCATCACGCCCGGTGGCGCGGAACTCCGGGCACAGGTTCTCCCGGTCGGAGCGACAGTACTCGCATTCGCCGCAGGACGAGAAAATCCACGCCACGCCCACGCGGTCACCCACGCCGACGTCTTCCACCCCCGCGCCGACCCGCTCGACCGTCCCCACCACCTGGTGCCCCGGCACGACCGGCAGTTGCGGCGGCGGGGTGCGACCTTCGATCTCATCCAGTTCGGTATGACACACCCCACACACCGAGACGCGAATCAACACTTCCCCTTCCCCCGGCTCGGGAACGGGCAAGTCACCCTGGTCGAGCGGGGTAGGGTTCTCTGCCAGGCTGGCTATGGTGTTCAGAAGCATGGCTTTCATGGCTCTTTCTCCTCATTGGAAAGACGCGCCTGCACGCTGCGAACTTTCTCTTCCATGTGCTGCACGCGGTCGGTGCGCGTGCCGATCTTGACGAGAGTGGAGATGCGCGGCACGCCCATCGCGTGCAGCGTCTCATGGCAACGTTTGATGGCCGCCATGACCTCGTCCCATTCGCCTTCCACGTTCGTGCCGTTGGCGTGCAATTCGTAACGCAGGCCGCTCTCCTGCAAAATGCGCTCGCAGGCGGCCACGTACTTCGAGAGCGAAACGCCAACGCCAATGGGGATGAGAGTGAACTCTGCAATGACGTTCATTTTTTATCCGGTCCCAAATTGTCGGTCGCCGGCATCGCCCAGACCGGGGAGGATATAGCCGTGTTCGTTCAGGCGTTCGTCCACTGCGGCCAGATGGATGGGGATATCCGGGTGATGTTCCTGCATCAGGCGAATGCCCTCCGGCGCGCCGATGATGCCCACGAACTTGATTTTTTTGACGCCCCAGCGCTTGAGGATATCCGCCGTGGCCACCGCCGACCCGCCCGTCGCCAGCATCGGGTCCAGGATCAGGCACACGGAGACGGTCGGCTCGACCGGCAGTTTGTTGTAGTATTCCACCGGTTGCAGCGTGCGCTCATCGCGATAAAGACCGATATGCCAGACCTGAGCGCCGGGCATCAACTCCCAGAAGCCTTCCACCATGCCCAGGCCGGCGCGCAGGATGGGCACCAGGCCGACGGCCTCTTTCAGGTGAAACCCTTTCGCCGTGGCAAGAGGGGTCTCCACTTCACGGGGTTCCAGGGCGAGGTCCGCCGTGGCTTCATAGGCCAGGAGGACGGAAATCTCGCGTACCAACTCGCGGAAGTTCCTCGGATCGGTGTCTTTATCGCGCAGGCGAGTCAGTTTGTGGGCCACCAGGGGATGATCGGATACGATGACGTTTGACATAAGCGACTCCGTGATGAGAGATGATTCAATTATACGTGGAAAACAGTCTGCAAATCCTGCAGTGGGCAAGGTTGTGGTACAGTTATCACGGGCTGGTGCCTCTGAGCAACGGCATGCGCTTCTTTCGTTTGCCCCCTTGAGATAGATATGAAACTCTCCGGCCTGCACATTCTTCTGACCTATCAATGCACCTTTGAATGCGACCACTGCTTCGTGTGGGGCAGTCCCTGGCAGAAAGGCACACTGACGTTGACAAAAATCCGCCGTATCCTGGAGCAAGCCCTGGATGTGGGGACGATCCAATGGGTCTTCTTCGAAGGCGGCGAGCCGTTTTTGTATTTCCCAATATTGCTTGAAGGCGTGAGAAGGGCTGCCGAAATGGGCTTCCGCGTCGGCGTCGTCTCGAATGCCTATTGGGCGACCTCGCTTGAAGACGCCATCGAATGGTTGCGACCGTTTGTCGGCCTGCTGGCAGACCTTTCCATCAGCAACGACCTGTATCACTACGATGAGGCCTCCCGTCATAAGGCCGGAGATGCGGTCACCGCGGCGGAGCGACTGGGCATCCCCGTCGGGACGATCTGCATTGCCCAGCCTGAAACCACAAGCGCCGTCGGTGTGAGGGGGCAACTTCCCCCTGGGGAGTCGGAGGTCATGTTTCGGGGGCGCGCGGCCCGCAAGTTGGTCGCGCGCGCTGCCCTTCGTCCCTGGAGACGCTTCAACGCCTGTCCGCACGAGGATTTGCGCGAGCCGGGGCGCGTCCACCTCGACCCGTTAGGGTACGTCCATATCTGCCAGGGTATCTCGATCGGCAACATCTTCGAGCGATCCTTGAGGGAAATCTGTGAGCAATACTCCCCGGAGAGCCATCCGGTCATTGGCCCGTTGCTGACCGGCGGACCCGTCGCCCTGGTGGAAGAATACGGCCTGCCACATGCCGAAAACTATGCCGATGCCTGCCACCTGTGCTATGAGGCTCGCCTTGCTCTGCGAGGGCGTTTCCCAAAAACGCTGGCTCCCGATCAGATGTATGGGGGCTAAGCCATCCCTGCACGTCTTACAAAGCGCTAAGCGAGGCGCTCACGCCTGACCGATTTGAAATTGCAATGTTTGTCACGAAGGAGACCATTACAATAAAAACATGACCACAATCCTTGTTGTAGACGATTCCGAACTCAACCGCAAACTGGTCTCTGCCGCGCTTCAGGCAGATGGCCACGAAGTACACACTGCCGAGAATGCCGCCCAGGCATTGGAGATGGCCGGGCGACTCCGTCCCTCCATGGCCATTCTGGATGTGATGATGCCCGATATGAATGGCTATGAACTCTGCCGTCGCCTGCGGCAGATGACGGTCACAGCCCACATCCCCATTATGATCCTCACATCCCTGAGCGAACTCGACGAGAAACTGAAAGCCTTTGAGGCGGGGGCGGATGACTTCCTGGCCAAGCCCTTCCAACCCGAAGAACTGCGGGCGCGCGTCAAGGTGCTCTTGCGGCGAGCGACCATGGCGCCCTCAACAGCCGCCGTAGGCCAACAAGGGAAAGCCCTGGCCATCTTCTCGTTGCGCGGCGGCGTGGGCGTCTCCACGCTGGCGGTCAACCTGGCAGTGGGACTGGCGCAGGTCTGGCCCTTCCCGGTCGCCCTGGTGGACCTGGCGTTGGTCAACGGGCAAAGCGCTCTGATGCTCGATCTCCCCCTGCGCAACACCTGGAGTGACCTGAGCCACATCCCCGCCGAAGAACTCGATGCCGAAGTGATAGACCGCGTCCTGCTGCGGCACGATGCCGGGGTCCACGTCCTGGCCGCGCCGCGCAGACCGGAGGAGGCCGAACTGCTCGGCGAAGCCCAGGTCGGTCGCGTCCTGGCGCTTTTGCGCGAGCGTTACCAGTACCTCATCTTCGATCTCCCTCACGACTTCAGCGAAACCACCCTCGCCGCCCTGGATGCCGCCGACCAGATCCTCCTGCTCCTCTCTCCCGAACTCGCCGCTACCCGCTGCGCCAGCATCGCCCTGGACGCCTTTGAGCAGGTAGGCTACACGGCGGAGAAAATCACCCTCGTCCTGAACTGGACGTTTCCGGGCAAAGGGTTGCCACGCCAGGAAATCGAGAAAGCCCTGGGGCGCGAAATCCGCATCGTCATCCCCTATGCTGCGGAAACCCTGATCCCTTCGCTTACCCTGGGGAAACCTCCCACCTTACAAGCCCCCAATACCCCTCTCGCCGCCCTCTTCGAAGACCTGGCGTACTTCCTCAGCAAAAAAGAGCACAAACAAGCCCCGCCCGATCCCCAGCGGGAAGGGTACCGGCGCGTGATGCAGCGCGCCAAAGCACGGCAGCAACGCAAAAAGGCGCGGTAAGGTAAAAGGAGGCGATATGCTCACTCGAAGATCAAACGCTTCGTGGAAAGGTCAGGGACTGGTGGAATTCGCCCTGCTACTGGCCCTGGTGGCCCTGGTGGCTTTCCTGGCACTACAAGCCATGGGCATCTCGGTTCGCGAGGCCTACTGTCGCGTCGCAAGCGCTTTTAGCGAGAACGCCTGCACCGATGCCGGCGTCTATTGCTCTACCAGTTTCGACGGCAAGACCGGCCACGAACACGAAGAGGAAGAGGACAATGAGGACAGAGGCATTGATGGCTGGGAAGCCAGGCGCGGACACTGGAAGGTCGAAGACGGCCAAATGTGCACATCAAAACACGCACGCATCTTCAACACCTGCTCCACCGAACTTCCCCAGGGCGATTACGAAATCCGCCTGGACGGAGCGACGCTAATGCAAGGCAACGGCTACGGCGTGTTCTTCCGCGTCTCCAATGTGGGCAGCCACTTCAACGGCTACACCTTCCAGTACGACCCCGGTTACGGAGGCGGCGCCTTCATCTACCGCAAATGGGTCAACGGGCGCGAACTCTGGCCTCCCTTTGCCATTGCCTGGGCACCGAACTACGACTGGTACGGTGAGCCACACGACATCCGCATTGTGGTCAAAGGGAACACCTTCACGACGTACATTGACGGCCAGGAAGTGCTGACAGCCACCGACGACACCTACACCGAGGGCGCGGTCGGCCTGCGTTCCTGGGACCACACCCAGGCCTGTTTCGATGGCTTCACCATCGCCCCGGCGCCGTAACGTCTGGGCTACTCCATCTCACCTGGAGGTCAACATGTTTGAGGAATCCCCCTCCCTGGAGGAATTCGAGCACGGTTTACCGGAAAAACTGCCCGATCAAGGCGCCCGACGTCGTGGCGTGCGCATCGCGATTGTGGTGCTCCTGGTCATTGCCTCGCTCCTGACCCTGACGAACTTCATGCGCTCCCAAACGGCGGCCTTCCTCCTCGGCACCGGCACCGTGCGCGGCGTGGTGCTCGATAATCGGGGACAGCCGTTCCAGGGCGAGGTCTATATCCTGGGCACCGACCTGGTCGCCGTCACGGACGCAAACGGCGCCTTCGAACTGAGCCGCGTGCCGGCAGGCGACCAATCCCTCATTGTGGCCGATTCCGAAATCGGGCGAGAGTTCCGCATCCGCGTCACCGCAGGCGAAACCCTGGACGTGGGCGAGATTCGATTTACGGCCACCGCTATTCCGGGTCAATAAGAGGCGCGCCGCGCCTCGCTGCTGTCAGGGCGTCTCATGAGGAGGAGAGACGCCCTTTCTTTACACATCTCGCAATCGTTTTCCGGTGGCCAGTGCCCTTGCTACCTGTGCCGCCAGACGGGCGTTATTGCGCAGGAGGGACAGGTTTGCCCGCAGTGAACGTCCTCCACTCAATTCATTAAGACGCTGCAACAGGAACGGAGTCAACGCCTGACCGTGAATCCCCGCCTCCTGAGCCTGGCGCGACGCCTGCACGATGAGCGGTTCGATCTCGGACCGGGGGATGGATTCCGCGACCGGGACCGGGTTCACCACCAGGACGGCGCTCCGCGCCCCCGCCCCCCAGTGGGCGCGCGCAAAGGCCGCCACCTCCTCCGGCGCATCCAGGCGGGCGCTCACACCCAACCCGCTTTCTCTCGAGTAGAAAGCCGGAAACTCGTCCGTCCGATAGCCGACCACCGGCACGCTTAGCGTCTCCAGCACCTCCAAGGTAGCAGGGAGATCGAGGATTGCCTTCGCCCCCGCGCAGACCACGACCATCGGCGTATCGGCCAGGGCGTGCAGGTCGGCGGAGACATCGAAGGGCGATTCGCGGTGCACGCCGCCGATGCCCCCCGTTGCAAAGACGCGAATCCCGACCCGATGGGCGATGTGCATTGTCCCGGCGACGGTCGTGCCGCCGGTGGCTTTCTGCACGATGGCCGCGGCCAGGTCGCGGCGGCTGATCTTGCGCGGCTGCGGCGTGGAGACCAGGCGCTCCAGGTCCGCATCTTCCAGGCCGACGCGCACGCGGCCATCCAGTACGGCGATGGTGGCAGGCAGAGCCGCGTGTTGGCGTACCTCGTCTTCCATTTCGCGGGCCAGTTGGAGATTATCGGGATAGGGAAGGCCATGCGTGATAACGGTCGATTCCAGCGCAACGACCGCGCCTCCCCCCTGAAGCGCCTGCCGGATGTGGGGCAAGAGGGCAAAAGAGGATGGAAACATATCAGTAAGGGAGTTGTTCGTACAGCCTTTCGAGGGAGAGATCGGGGCAGACTGCGCCGGGGTGTCGCAGAGTGAGCGAGGCTGCAGAGACGCCCAGTCGGACGGCCTCATCAATGTCCATCTCATGAAGCAGCCCGAAGAGAAAAGCAGCGGTCAGCGCGTCGCCCGCGCCGGTCGGGTCGGTGATCGAGGTGC
The DNA here is from genome assembly GCA_003694975.1 of Anaerolineae bacterium. GTDB lineage: Bacteria > Chloroflexota > Anaerolineae > Anaerolineales > Villigracilaceae > J097. Next base: position 9,545 of record RFJH01000278.1, read on the forward strand.
GGATGGCGGGGATATGGCCTGTCGTCTCGGAGGTGGCATAAACCACACCGAACTCGGCCAGGGTCACTAGAGCGATCTCCACTCCCTGTTCGACCAGGGCACGGGCAGCCTCCAGAGCACTTTCCCGTTCCGAGGCTTCTACGGGGATTCCGGTCAGAATACTGGCTTCGGTGCTGTTCGGCGTGATGACGTAGAGTCGGTTGAGATACTTCTTCAGGCGTCCGGCGAGGCCGGAGGAGGTCGGGTCGGCACAGACGGGGATCTTCGCCTTGCGCGCCAGGCTGAAGGCGGTGCGCAGCGTCTTTTCGGGGAGGTTGGCGTCCAGGAAAAGCAGGCCGGAGGTGTGGAAGAGGTCTTCGTGGGCGCGCAGGTAGTCGGAGGTGAGGGTGGACATGATGCGCATATCGTCTACGGCGAGTTCCAGGCGGCCTTGATTGCTCAGCACGCCCATATAGAAACCGGTGGGGTATTCCTCTGTCTTCAGGACGGCGGATACGTCCACGCCGGCATCTCTGGTATGGGCCAGCACCTGGCGACCGCTTTCGTCCTCGCCGACGGCGCTCAGGAGGCGCACAGGGTGTCCCAGGCGCGCCAGGTTCTCGGCCACATTGCGCGCCACGCCACCGTACGAACGCCGCACGCGCGCCGGATTGGACGTGCCCGGTTCGAGAGGGGCTTCGAGATAAGCGATAATATCCACCCCGGCCGCGCCGAGGACGAGGAGAGGGGAGGAGG
>RFJH01000279.1 GCA_003694975.1 Anaerolineae bacterium
ATGGAAGGACTTGCAAATTGCCCACGAGAAGTTCGCTCCCAAGATTTTTTGAGCCAGCGAAGGGAAGCGGGGTTTTTGCCTGGTAACTCCGCTTTCCTTATCTCTTAATCAGTTGGTTCGGGGTTCGAGTCCCCGGTCGGTCATCGAAAAACGCCCCAAAATGGGGCGTTTTTGTTCTTACCAGCCAATGGTCGCCCAATGGACGGGGTGGTCTGTCGCCGAGTCGGGAGGGAGGAGGTAGGTGGCGTCCAGCACGGTGAAGGAGGGGGAGAGGAAGATGTGATCAATGCGATCTTCCTCGGAGATGGTTTCTCCGCTTGCCGTTTCCCGAGCACTTTCCCAGGCGTTGGTCAGTTTCGCGGCAATCATTTGGTAAGGTTGTTCGTAGGGGCGCAGGTTGTAGTCACCGAGGGCGATGACGTGGTCTTTGGAGTCGATTAGATCGAGCAGGGTTTGGGCAAAGACGAGCATGGCCGTGTCGGAACCATCGGGGTGCACGTTGTAAATTGTGAACCTTTGACCGCCCACGTGGACCTCGGCGACGGCGATGCCGATCTCATCCTGATCGCTAAAAGTAAAAACCGAGTGGGTGTTCTCCAGAGGGAATTTCGAGAGGATGGCCGTCCCAAACGTGCCGGTGACCGTGCGAGGTCCATAGTAGGCGTGGTATCCCAGTTTGCCTGCATAGTACCGGACGAGGTCCACATTGTTGAGCGAGATGCGCACCGAATCCGATTCCTGTAGCGCGATGATGTCGGGTGAAATTTTTTCCATCAGCGCCAGTTGTCGGTCGTGGGATGCTTCCCCGAAGACGTCGTTCGCCTGCTGGATATTGTACGTCATCACGACCAGGGTGTGGTCGCGCGGTGCGAAGGCCCTGACACGCGTGGTGAGGACGGTAGCGACAAGGGTGGCTGCGAAGAGAATGCCCAGAATCGCCGACCATATTCTGATAGATGGCTTTTCCGAGGCTCGTTGTTGTTCCGGGGTTGGCGCTGCCCGCCCGCCGACGATCAGGGTCACTAACCCTGCCATCAACAGATATGGCAGGCAGAATTTGTTGCGGAACCAGGGGCTGACCGGCTCCACATACCCCCACACGTTGCTGAAAATCTGAGCGAAGACCATCAGAATCAAGGCCAGATTCCCCAACATCATGCCGGGGACCAGGGCGCGAGGGGACAGGCCAGCCTGCCGCACGCGCTCCCACAGGATGCGCAGGTCAAGAAAGAGCACAGGGAAGAGCAACAGCGTTACCGCCAGCGGGATTTGCTGCACCCATGAGGGAGGTCCAATGACAATGGGGGGAGAGTCCGGTGTTGGCGGGAAAGGAACGCGGTGCGCCAGGATGGTGAGACTTAGCGACAGGGTAAACAGCGCGTTCCAGAGCATCAGCCCTTTTCCGGTGATGCGCTCGCTCCATTCCGGTCGCCGCATTGTTGCTGTCATCCAGATCGCCGTCAGCAAACTGACCGCCCCGACGATGAGCCGGTAGTCGCCTTCCGTCCATCGCGCTATAACTGCCGGCGCGGAGAAAGCGAAGTACATCAGACCGATGACCATATACATCCCCAGGATGGCCGGCGTCGCCGCGCGTGTATTGCCTTGTTCGCCCCTCGCCTCAACTCGCCCCAATTTCGCGACCAGGACTCCCAGCGCGATGCCCAATCCCCAGCCGACCCATCCCCCTTCGGGTTGAAGGGAGTAATCCAGGCTGTAATCTACGGTGCGCAGGAATATGGAGAGCATCACGGCCAGTGCCATACCGAGCGACGCCGCTAGGCCGTGTGCGGCACGTTTACTCTCCGGCCAATCGGCGCTCAGTAGCAATGGGAGGAGCAGAGATGCTGCTCCTGTACCAACTCCTGCTGCCAGCATGCGCCCCGAGGTGTTGAGATACGGCGTCAGGCCACGAGCGACGATGAGGAGGCCGAAAAGTACCCAGAACAGGGGGGCGGAAGGACGCCTTGGAGCAAGCAACAGGAGGAGGGGCGAAAAGAGGAAGAGCAGGCCGAGGGCTTTCTCGTCCAGGGAGGTTTTTAGCAGATCGAGGACATAGATCGCCCTGATCAGGGAACCGAGCATCTGGATCAGGAAGAGAAAGAAAATGGCGAAGGCGAGCGCCAACAGATTGAAACGTTTCATCGTCTCTCCTCCTCAAAGGCATCGCGGTGCCGGACAGGGGCGTTGTGGCGACGGGTGGTTATCACGGCCTCGTGCATGCTGTTGGATGGGGGTTACGCGCCCTCCGTCACCAGCGTACCGACCGTCTCACCGCGCAGAGCGCGCAGAAGGGCAGAAGGATCCCAAAGATTCAACACCAGGATCGGCAGATGGTTTTCCATGCACAGCGAGATGGCCGTGCTGTCCATCACTTCCAGGCGGCGGTTGAGTACCTCGATGTACGTCAGGCGGTCGAATTTCCTGGCATTGGGATTGGTCTTGGGGTCGCTATCGTACACGCCGTCCACTTTGGTGGCCTTGATCAGCACATCGGCATCAATTTCCATGGCGCGCAGTGCGGCGGCGGTATCGGTGGAAAAGTACGGATTCCCGGTGCCTGCGCCCAGGATAACGACACGCCCTTTTTCCAGATGACGGATGGCGCGCCGACGGATGTACGGCTCGGCCACTGCTCGCATCTCTATGGCCGACTGGACGCGCGTGGTCACTCCCATACGTTCCAGAGCGTCCATGAGCGCCAGTGCATTCATCATCGTGCCCAACATGCCCATGTAATCTGCCGTGGCGCGGTCCATGCCCCTTTCCAGCCCCTGGCGTCCGCGCCAGAGGTTGCCGGCGCCGATCACGGCGGCTACCTGGACTCCCATCTCATGTACTTCTTTGATCCGACTGGCAATTGCCTCGGCCTCCGAGGCATCAATCCCGGTCCCCCCAGGCCCGGCGAGGGCTTCGCCACTGAGTTTGAGTAGAATACGCTTGTATTTCAGTTCGTCCATCATTAGTGTTCTCCTGTGCCTGAAAAAAAGGCCAACCCGTAGGTTGGCCTTGGCTTCTAGTCGCCGATGTGCTCGCCCAATTCCCAACGGACGAAGCGCCGGACGACGATGTTTTCACCTAATGAAGCGATGTGCTCCATGAGCAATTGTTCTACCGTGATATTTTCATCGCGGATATAGGGCTGACGAAGCAAAACGATTTCGTCCTTGAACTTTTTCAGGCGGCCTTCCACGATGCGGTCGATCACCTTTTCCGGTTTGCCTTCCTCCAGTGCCCGCTTCCGTGCAACATCCGCTTCCCGCTTCAATACCTCTTCAGGAATTTCTTCTTCCCGAATATAACGCGGGGCGGCAGCAGCGATTTGCAGTGCGATTTCGTGTGCCAGGGCGCGGAATTTCTCCGAGCGGGCGACAAAATCGGTCTCACAATTGACCTCCACCATCACGCCCACGCGCCCGTTCCCGTGGGAATATAACTCTATAACGCCTTCCGAGGCCTCGCGATCGGCGCGTTTGGCGGCCTTTGCCAGTCCCTTCTGGCGCAGAAAATCTACCGCTTTCTCGAAATCGCCGCCGGCCTGCTGCAATGCTGTGCGACAATCCAGCACGCCTGCTCCGGTCGCGGCTCGTAGTTCTTTAATCATTTCCATCGTGATTTCCATAGCGATCCAACCTCACGTTTGCCTTCTCGATTTCCTCAGTTATTCCGCCGAGGTAGTCTCTTCGACGTCCGCATCACCGGATTCTGCGCCGGCTTCGACATCGGACTCAACCTCCACATCCTCTGCCTCTTTGCCCGGCTCTTCCTCCTCAGCCGCTTCCCCCTCTTTCTGAGGTTCCGCTTCGCCCGTGACCTCGGCCTTCTCTTCCGCTTCCGCTGCCTCTTCGGCCTCGGCTGCCTTTTCCTGCTGACGGCTGGCGCTCAACTTTGCCAGCGTGGCTTCACCGAGCAGTTCCTCTTCTTCCGGCTCTTCCTCCGGCCCCAGTTCCTCGCGCCCGGCCTCGGTCGTTTCGGCTGCTACCTCCGCCTCGGCGACCTCTTCCTCCTTGCGCATTGATAGCCCTTCCAGGACGGCATCGGCGATCTTCCCAACCAACAACTTGATTGAACGAATGGCGTCATCGTTGGCCGGGATGGGGTAATCAATGTTCTGTGGGTTGCAATTGGTATCCACCATGGCCACCACAGGGATGTTCAGCAGATTGGCCTCGTGAACGGCGGCATCCTCCCGGCAGACATCCACTATAAACAGGATATCCGGCAGGCGCGTCATCGTGCGGATACCCTCCAACCGCTTGTGCAGGCGGGCGATCTCGCGCTCCAGAAGCAGGCGTTCTTTCTTGGTCAGATGGTTGATCTCGCCGCTGTCGCGCATCTTTTCCAGACGTTCCATTTCCTTGATGCGCTGATGGATTGTCGGCCAGTTCGTCAGGGTGCCACCCAGCCAACGCTGATTGACGTAAGGCATGCCGCAGCGGGTCGCCTCTTGCGCGATGGTCTCCTGGGCCTGGCGTTTGGTGCCCACGAAGAGCACGACGCCTCCCTCGGCCACCGTCTCGCGGACGACCTTGTATGCCTGGGTGAGCATCTTGACCGTCTGCTGCAGGTCGATGATATGAATGCCGTTACGCTCTGTGAAGATGTACGGCTTCATGCGCGGGTCCCACTTGTTGGTGCGGTGGCCAAAGTGGACGCCGCTTTCGAGCAACGCTTTCATAGATACAAGCGCCATGATAGGGAAAAGCCTCCTTTGCGTTAAGCCTCCGCTTCCATCCTCCCCACCGGCGACCGCGTCATTCCGTCCGCGGCACGCACCGGTGAGTCCGGAAGCGTGTGTGATAAGATAACTATCTGTTTCAGACACAACTGCGCCCGCCCACCGGCGGGAGCGGCGGAATTATACCATAAGATGAAGCGAGGCAACATGCACATTCTGGTGACCAATGATGATGGCGTCTCGGCGCCGGGCTTGCTGGCCCTGGCGCAGGCCATGCGCACCGTGGGCGAGGTGACCGTCTTCGCGCCGGACCGCAACTGGTCGGTCTCCGGCCATGTTAAGACTCTGGACCGTCCGCTGCGCGTCCGTGAAGTCCGTCTGGCGGATGGCTCCCCGGCGCTGGCGACCGATGGCGCGCCATCTGACTGTGTGGCGCTGGCCCTGATGGGATTGGTAGAAGAGGTAGACCTTGTGGTATCGGGCATCAATCCCCATGCCAATCTCGGCCATGATGTGACCTATTCCGGCACGGTCACGGCGGCGATGGAGGCTGTGATCACCGGTGGCGTGCCGGGCATCGCCTTTTCGCTCGATTCGCCGGAGGATTACGGCGGGGAGTTGGATTACGGTCCCGCCGCGAACCTCGCGCGCCGGGTGGTGGCGCAGGTCATCGCCCGAGGGCTTCCGAAAGGAGTGTTGTTGAACGTCAACATCCCCTACCTCGAGGCAGGGGATGTCAAAGGGTTCATGGTCACACGGCAGGGGATGCGCGTGTACCGGGATGTTCTGGAGCGCCGCCTCGACCCGCGCGGACGTCCCTACTACTGGATCGGCGGCGAGTCCCCGACCGGCATCGCCGAACCGGGCACCGACTTTGGCGCTCTGGCCGAAGGGTACGTCTCGATCACGCCGCTGCAACTCGACCTGACGGCCTACAAGGCGTTGGAGGCGATGAAAGCCTGGGATTGGGATTGAGTGCCTACACCTTCTCCAGCACGGTTGCCGTGGCCATGCCGTGACCGATGCACATGGTTTGCAAGCCGTAGCGGGCGTTGCGGCGCTGCAACTCGTAGACCAATTTGGTCATCAGGATCGCGCCGGTCGCGCCCAGGGGGTGACCGTGCGCGATGGCGCCGCCATTCGGGTTGACGCGCGCCATATCCGGCTCGAATTCTTTCGCCCACGCCAGGACGACGCTGGCGAACGCTTCGTTGATTTCGATGACATCCATATCGGCCAGCGTGAGGCCGGCGCGCTTGAGCACTTCCTTCGTGGCCGGGATGGGCCCATCGAGCATCAGTACCGGGTCGGAGCCGACCACGACGCGGGCGACGAGGCGCGCCAGCGGGGTCAGGTTGTAGCGCCCTACGGCGGCGGGAGAGGCGAGGAGCAGCGCGGCCGCGCCGTCGCTGATCTGGCTGGCGTTTCCGGCGGTGATGACGCCGTCCTCTTTGAACACGGGCTTCAAGGCGGCCATCTTCTCCCTATCGGGCGGGATGCGCACGCCCTGATCCTGCCTGAATAACGTGCCATCGGGGAGTTCGATGGGCAGGATCTGGCCCTCGAAGCGTCCCTCGCGAATGGCCTCGCCGGCGCGGAGGTGACTTTCGTAGGCGTAGTCATCCAGTTCTTCGCGGCTCAAACCCCACTTTTCGGCCATCATCTCGGCGCTGATGCCCTGGTGGACGAGTTTGTACGGGAAGTCCTTCGGCCACTCCGGGGGGTAATCCGCGCCCAACGGCTGGTGCGACATCATCTCCGTCCCACCGGCGAGGACGATGTCCATGTCGCCGGAGAGGATGGCCTGGGCGGCGAAGTGCACCGCCTGTTGACTCGACCCGCACATGCGGTTCAGCGTGACCGCCGGGACGTGGACCGGGAACCCGGCCTTGAGCACGGCCAGGCGCGCCAGGTTGGCGCCCTGATCGCCGATGGGCGTCACCACGCCCCAGACGACATCCTCCACGCGCTCCATCGGCACCCCGGCGCGGCGGACGGCTTCGCGCATGACCGCCGCGGCCAGGTCCACCGGGGCGATGGGATAGAGCGCGCCGGTGGGTTTTCCCACGCCGATGGCGGTGCGCACGGCGCTGACGATGAAGACTTCTCTTTCGCTCATAGGCTCCTCCGAACCAGAGATAAATAACCGGAGATGAACGGAGATAAACGGAGAGGTTGCCGTTGCAACGGTGTTCTATCACCTATCCGAAAAACACCGGGTCTTCCGGACGGTAAACCGTCCGGCTCGCACTGCAAAGCCCCTTCGGGCTGCTTTCAACGCTCGGGCGAGTTGTAGGATGGGATTCATCCCGTCCCCTCGCTAAACTCCGCGTAGCGAAGTCGAGGCGCCCTATGCGTCGATCTTCCGACTGCGCCCTTCGGTGAGACTCAGTGCATTGCTCGGCCACCGTTTTGGCTTCTACCATTATGGCCTGCAATCAATACGATTGAGGCCTGACGGCGTTGAGGAAATCGGCCAGGAGGCCGTAGGCGGTGGTCTCCGGGCCGGGATCGGCCTCGATGACGGAGAGCAGGCCGAGGACGTCCGTCTCGAATTGGACGATGGAGGTCGTCCCTTCGACGCCGTAGAGGGGCGAATCGGGCGAGACTTTTTCGGGACGGACGCGGGCGAGGACGCCCTCGCCCTCTCGCCGCGCCGAGCAGACCAACTTCCAGCGTTTGCCCTCCGCCCGCGCCGTGGCGATTTTCTCCGCCGTGATGCTTCGAATCCCCTCGCGTTCCACCTCCTGCGGCTTGAGCGGGATGCCCATCAACACCGTGACCAGCGCGGCGACCTTAATGGCCGCGTCCCAGCCGTCCACATCGGCGGAGGGGTCGGTCTCGGCGATGCCGATGGATTGCGCGTAGGCAACGGCTTCCTCGAACGTCTCGCCGGCTTCCATGCGCGTCAGGATCAGGTTGGTGGTGGAGTTGAGCACGCCGCGAAAAGCGAGCAGACGCGCCCCGGGCAGGGCTTCGCGGAAGAGAGAGAAGATCGGCGCGCCGTCCATCACGGTGGATTCAAAGAGGAAACGGCGCCCTTTTTCGGCGGCCAGGCGCGTGAGTTCCCCGTAGGCGTGGACGACCGGCCCCTTGTTCGCGGTGATCGCGTGCATCCCGCGCGCCAGGGCGGTGCGAATATGGGTGATCGCCGGTTCGCCGGTCTCGTGGTTGACGGGGGTGTTCTCGAAGAGCACATCGGCGGGGACTTCGGCGAGGAAAGCCCCCGTATCGGGGATGGTCTTCCGTGAGAGGGGCGCCAGCGATTGCCCTGCTTCCACGAGTTCGAGGGCGCGGGTCAGGTCGAGGCCGTCGGGGTCTATGGCGATGCCGTGACGACCGGTGGCGATGCCGGTCACGCGGAAGGTGATGCCGTAGCGTTCGGCGAGGTCGGCGCGCTTGCGCAACAGGAGACGGGCGAAGGCGCGTCCGACGTTGCCGAAACCGAGGAGAGCGAGGGAGATGGTCATGGTCGAGTGGTCTGGTGGTCTGGTGGTTGGGTGGTCTGGTAGTCGGGTGGTCGGGTGGTCGTGGTCAGATGGGA
>RFJH01000280.1 GCA_003694975.1 Anaerolineae bacterium
GAGGGGCACGCCGACCTGTGTCCGCAAACAGAGACAGGCGTTTCGCCCGCTCCCGAAACCGGCGACACGGGGGTCGGAGGGCAGATGCTGGATTTCAACGTTGAGGGCGAATCGTTAAACCTGGGGACAATCAACCAACTGGAGAATATCAAGGTCAACCAGGGCCTTCTGCAAATGACATCCACCGGGGACGACCCGTATTTCGATATTCCACTTCAGTCACCTGTTCTGGCCGAATCCACCCCCATAATCGAGATTCGGATGCGCGTCTCTGGCGGCAAGGGTGGGCAGGTATTTTTTGCGCCCGAAAACGGCATCCTGTCAGAGGAAAACTCACTTTGGTTCGAGTTATTTACCGATGGGGAGTTCCACACCTACACGCTTGATTTTTCGAGTCTGCCCGACTGGACCGGCACAATTAGCGAGATACGGCTGGACCCAACGGACGCCCCCGGCAACATCGAGATAGATTATATTTCGATTTCACCGCCCCGGTCATAGACGAACACCCGGTTTCGTCTGGCCCCTTGGATAGCGGTCATAGACTTTATCTTCAGAAAGAAGGGTGCCATGTTCGCAAAAAAGAAACCACCCCCGTTGGTTCTACAGGTTCTAACGGCCAGATATCTGATCGAAGGAACCGTTGAAGGCGACACTCGCTTGGGTATCCCTTCTTCTCCGGATTACTCATTTTCCCCCCTGCGTCTTACTTCTGTCCAACTCCAGGCGGCCAGGCCGGAGGGAAATCCACCCCGAACTTGCTCAGAGTTTATGGTCTTGGGCCATAACGTCGTAGCCCTCATCCCTCACATCGCGTTGGATCAACTGGCAGACTATAAATTCCCGAAAATCCCACAAACGTCAATCCAGGGCATGTTCTATTTCGGGCCGTATGTGATGCGAGGCAAACTCATGGTGAAGGCCGACGGCCTTTTCGCAGCGTGGAAGCAAATCCCTATGCTCGAGGTACAGATTTCCCGCACGCCGTGGGGCGAAATCAATGCGCCGTTTGCCCTGGTCAACTGTAGATGGCTTCATGGCTACGAACGCCAATAGGCAGCAGGACAAGTCTTCGGCTTGTCTCGCAAGGCGAAGACTTGCGCACAACTGCAAGTAGTTGTGCTACAAGCCCGGCGCGAGTCATCGCGTCGAGCGGAGGCCGGAGGCCGTAGTCGAGGGAGCGCCGCGTCGAGCGGAGGGTCGAGTAGCGAAGCGTATCGAGACCCGAAGTCGAGACGCCGTTGCGCGAGGCGCTTCGACGTGCTCGGCACAAGCACCTCGACGATGCTCGGTGCGGTGCGCCTCTACGCGGAGTTTACCCCGAGCCTGTCGAGGGGGCTCGGCGAGGATGGACGGGATAAATCCCATCCTACAAGCGCCCAGACGTTGAAAGCAGCCCCGAAGGGGCTTCATGTGCTAAGCCGGAGGGTTTACCCTCCGGCGCCTCCGGCGAGGGGGGCGAGACAACTGCAAGCAGTTGTCCTACAGGTTGAGCCGGAGGGGTTTAGCCTCCGCCGATAGGACAACTGCCGAGCAGGTGTTTTACGAGCCCCGAAGGGCTTCATGTGCTGAGCCGGAGGCTTTAGCCCCCGGCGGGCGACAACCGCAAGCGGTTGTCCTACAAGCGCCCCCGGCGAGTGGGGCGACAACTGCTGAGCAATTGTCCTACAAGTCGAGGGACCACCAATTCCCCTCTTGACAAGGGAGGCAAATGCGAATATACTGAATAGGCGAACGTTCGCCCGAACGTTCGCCTAATGGAGTATCCCCATGCCTCGTCGTGTCACCCTCAAACAGGTCGCCGCACGCGCCGGAGTCAGTTATCAGACCGTCTCCAAGGTTATCAACGGCAAAGCCCAGGTCTCCCCGGAGACCGAGGCGCGCATCTGGGAGGCCGTGCGCGAACTGGGTTACCGCCCTCACTACATCGCCCGTAGCCTGCGTGCGCAGCGTTCCCGTCTGATCGGCTATTCCTGGCCCCCCTCTCCCCCCGATCAACCCAACCCCATCCTCGACCTGTTCCTGCAAAGTATGTTCACCGCCGCCGAAGAGGCGGGGTATTACCTGCTTTGTTTTCCCCATCACTACGGCGAACGCCAGATCGAGTCCTATCGCGAATTGATCGAGAGCGCCCGCGTGGACGGTTTCATCGTCTCCAGCGTGGAGTTCGACGACCCGCGCCTCGCGTTCCTCATGGAGAAAGACTACCCCTTCGTGGCCTTCGGGCGCTCCAATCCCGATTGGGACTTCCCCTACGTGGACGTGGACGGCGCGGCGGGCATGGTCAAAGTCGTGAACCACCTCCTGGAGCGAGGTCATCGCCGCATTGCGGCGCTGGCCTGGCCGGAGGCCTCGCGCGTCGGCCAGAACCGCCTGGACGGGTATTTCACGGCCCTGCAACGTGCCGGGATCATGCCCCTCGACGCCTGGATTGCGCGCGGCGAGGGGCGTTTTGATTTCGGGTACCAGGCCACCTTGCAATGGCTGGACTTGCCCCCCGATGAGCGCCCCACCGCCATCGTCGCCCTCAACGATGTCATGGCGATTGGCGCCATGCGCGCCGTTCAGGAGCGAGGGCTTCGGGTCGGCGTGGACGTGGCCATCACCGGTTTTGACGACTACCCCCTCGTGCAATACCTGACCCCACCCCTGACCTCCGTCCGTCAGCCTATCTGGGATATCGGGCAACGCATTGTGAGTATGCTCGTCGCCCTGCTGGAGGGGCAACCCCTTCAGGAACGCCACGTGCTCGTTGAACCTGAACTTATCATCCGGGCCTCGTCAACCGGCCCGGCCGGCTGATCTTCATCTCAGGAGGTGCTATGGCCTGATCCCCTAATCCTGTCGTATTCTCTCATACCCAGACCTGTCAGGAGGAGTCAACCATGAAGAAAACAACCTTGTTACTCATCAGCCTTCTCACGGCGTTTGCCGTGCTCGTCGCGGCCTGTCAACCCAAGACGGTCACCGTCACCAAAGAGGTGGAGAAGGTCGTCACCCAGGAGGTCGTGGTCACGAAGGAAGTAGAGGTCCCGGCGGAGCGGGTGGAAATCCGTCTCTCCGGCTGGGCCGCCAACCCGCAGGAGACCGCGCTCCTCGAATCGTTGCTGTACCGCTTCTCCGTGGAGAACCCCGACATCGTGGTGAAGTACGAACCCATCACCGGGGATTACTGAGCGGCGATCAACACCATGGTCGCCACGGGCGAAGAGCCGGATGTCTACTACATGGACATCTTCCAGTTCCCCTCCTTCGCGGCCAACGATGTACTGCTCCCTATTGACGACTTCATGGCGGAGAGCGGGGTCAGCCGCGATGACTTCATCCCCTCCCTCATTGACGCCTTCACCGCCGATGGTGTGACCTACGGCATCCCGAAGGACTTCAACACCCTGGGCCTGTTCTACAACAAAGACATGTTCGACGCCGCCGGCCTGGACTATCCCACCGACGACTGGACCTGGGATGACCTGCGCGCGGCCGCGGAGGCGCTCTCCGACCCGGCGAACAACGTCTACGGCCTGGGTGTGCCGCCCGATCCCGGTCGCTTCCCCATCTTCGTTTAGTCCCTCCGGCGCATCCTGAAAGGTCGCCACATCCCCGATGCCCGGGCACGGGAATGGATGGCACGCAAGAACCGCTATTATCAGGAGATGATCGCCC
>RFJH01000281.1 GCA_003694975.1 Anaerolineae bacterium
CATTTCACCGTCCCGTGATCCGCGGGGGGACGGTAGCGCAACACCGTATGGACGCCGAGGGCGTCTTCCACTTCTTCGGTGTATTGCTCGCCGAAGAGCGGTTGTTCGTAGCCTAAGAAAGCGTGCAGTTTCTCCGAAGTGAAAGGCAGGAAAGGCGCAAAAAGCACTTTGAGCGAGTCGATGGCTCTCAACGCCGTATAGACCGACTTCGCAGCCTCCTCCTTGCTCTCTTTGATCTCGAACCAGGGCGCGACCTCGTCGAGGTACTTATTCACCTCGGTGGCCAGACGCATGGCTTCTTGCAGGGCAGCGCGCAGGCGGACGGATTCCAGTTCGCGGCCTACGGACTGGAATCCCTTTTCAATGGTGGCGAGCAGGCTTCGGTCACGGGGGCGAAGCGCAGAAACGTCCACAGGAGGGACGCGCCTCTCCCAGTGTTTGTAAGCAAAGGAGAGGACGCGGTTCGCCAGGTTGCCCCACGTGGCGACGAGTTCGTTGTTGTTGCGCCCGACGAATTCCTCCCAGTCCCAATCCGAATCCTTCATCTCCGGCATATTGGCAGTGAGATAATACCGCAGCGCGTCCGGGTCGTAGCGCTCCAGCGCGTCCTGCGTCCAGACCGCCCAGTTACGGCTGCCGCTGATCTTTTTCCCTTCCAGGTTCATGAACTGGTTGGCAGGCACATCATAAGGCAGGGTGAGTTTGAACCGCTCGCCCAGGAAAATTTCGCCGAATTGCCCCCCTGCACCCATTAGTTCGGCAGGCCACAGGGCGGTGTGGAAGAAAATGTTGTCCTTGCCGATGAAATAAAATTGCTTCGCCTCGGGGTTGGCCCACCAGGAGCGCCAGGCGTCCGCCTCGCCGGAGAGACGCGAGAACTCAATAGGTGCAGAGAGATAGCCAATAACAGCCTCAAACCAGACGTAAAGGCATTTGCCGTCCCAGCCATCAACGGGGACGGGGATGCCCCAATCCAGGTCGCGTGTGATGGGGCGCGGGCGCAGTCCCTCGCTCTCGATTTTGCCCAGCGATTCGCCGAGAACGGTTTCGCGCATGTGATCGGCGCGCGCTTTGAGAAACTCCTTGACATTGGGCTCCAATTTGGAGAGATCAAGGTAGAAGTGCTCCGTTTCGCGCAGTTCGAGGGGATCGCCCGTTTTGGAGCGAGGGTTGATGAGTTTCTCCGGCTCCAGAACGTTGCCGCAGGCGTCGCACTGATCCGACCGGGCGGATTCGTAGCCGCAGATATAACAGGTCCCTTCAACATAGCGATCCGGCAAAAAGCGCCCCGCCGTTGGGGAGTACCATTGCATGGACTTCTGGGTGAAGAGATAGCCGTTCTCTTTCAGCGCCAGGAACATGGATTGCGCGACGCGAAAGTGATTCTCCGTGTGCGTGGAAGTGTACAGGTCGTAGGTGATCCCCAGGCGTTGGAAAACGTCCAGGAAGCCCCGATGGTATCGCTGATAGACTTCCTCCACCGGCTTGCCTTCCACGTCCGCACTCAGAGTGACGGGCGTGCCGTGCGCATCGCTGCCGGAGACCATCAGAACGCGGTTCCCTTTCAGGCGGTGGTATCGGGCGACGATATCACCAGGGAGGTGCGATCCGGTGACGTTGCCGACGTGGATTCTGGCGTTAGCATAAGGCCAGGCGATGGCGACGAGGATGTGTTCGGGCATGGCAGGACTCCATATGCTCAAGGGTTAGCAGATTGAGAAAGAAGAAAAGGCCGCCCATGTGACCGGGCAGCCCGAGGTCTTCGCGTGGGAGGAAAGTCAGCGCGCGCTCTCCATCGCTGCCCGGCCATGACCGGGCATGACCATTTTCATGGACATCATGGGGCGAGGAGGGACGTTCATGGTGAGAATAGTTTAAGCGCGGGTAGAGGGTTTGTCAATGGGGATAAGTATCCTCAAGCCAAATTCAATTCGAAGTGGCCTGAGGTGCGATACTGTCTGCCCGCTTTCACAGGCACCGGCTCGCTGATGCCAGCCTCCTCACACTACTACCCCTCGCCGCGAATGGCGTAAATTTCCGATAAACGATGCGGGCCGACCGGCGAGGAGCAGTCGGCCCGCGTGCGAGATGGCGCTTAGGCGGCCTTCACCGGGTTGCTCAGTTTCCCCAGGCCCTCGATTTCGACCTCGACCACGTCGCCCTCGTGGAGGGGGCCGACTCCGGCGGGGGTGCCGGTGAAGATCAAGTCGCCCGGTTCCAGAGTCATGATCGAGGAGATGAAGGCCAGGAGCGAGCCGACGTTGAAGATCATATCGCGGGTCGAGGCCATCTGGCGCAACTGACCGTTCACGCGGCAGGTGATGACGGCATCGGATGGGTCAAAGTCGGTATCAATCCAGGGACCAAAGGGACAAAAGGTATCAAACCCTTTGGCGCGCGTCCACTGATTATCGAGGCGCTGCAAATCACGAGCGGTGACGTCGTTGCCGATGGTGTAGCCAAGGATGTAATCTTTTGCCCCTTCCGGCGTCAGGTGGCGGGCGCGTTTGCCGATGACGACCACGAGTTCGCCCTCGTGCTCGACCTGTTGCGATTGCGGGGGCAGGAGGATGGGGTCGCCGGGATTAATAATGGCCGAAGGGGGCTTCATAAACAAAATGGGCACTTTGGGGACCTCGGCGTTGTGTTCGCGGGCGTGTGCGGCGTAGTTACGTCCCACGCAGACAATCTTGCTGGGGCAGGCCGGCGCCAGGAGGTGTGCGTCGTCCAGAGGTATGGTCGCTTCCTCGCGACGATACTCACCGAAAATATCCCCTTTAATTTCGCCTATCAACCCCTCGCTCAGCCAGCCGTAGCGCGGGGGAGCATTGTTGACCTGATAACGAACGATACGCATAATCCTCCTCCAAAAAGGTTGTCAATTCTTTCCACCCTCGTTATAATAGTGCTCACACGGGCGGGTAGCTCAGTTGGTTAGAGCACACGGTTGACATCCGTGAGGTCGCAGGTTCAAGTCCTGTCTCGCCCACAAAGCCATGCCGGAAACGGCGTGGCTTTTTTGGATTATACTTCGAAACCGA
>RFJH01000282.1 GCA_003694975.1 Anaerolineae bacterium
GTCGTATCACTGAAGTTCTCACGTCCGAAGATTTCCAGGAGGAAGCGGCCGAGTGCGAGCGGTCCCTCTCCGGTGAGAAAACGCCATGCGCGGCGAGGGAAGGAAGGAGAGCGCTGCACGGGAATGGCTTCCGAGAAGATGAAATCACATTGGCGACGGTACTCGCTCTCCAGTTGACCCCAGTCCACCGTCGCGTCGTCCTTCGCCTCGTAGAGCAGGCCGGCGGCGATTTGCAGTTTCGCGGGATGATTCCCGGCGAGTGCTTTGATTCTGCGACATTCTTCCTCGCTGAAGGGACGGTCACAGCGCCGTCCAATATCCAGCAGGGCGTCCGTTTCCTGGGGGGTGAATTCGCCCAGAGGGAGCAGGTGAAAGATATTGAAAAAAGGCGAGGTGAGTTTGCCTTGAAAAGCGAGTTGATCGAGAGGGGTTTTGGAGGCGGTGATCAGCCCCAGACGGTTGTTGGCGGCCAGGCTGCGCAGGCTATCGTAAAAGGCGTCGGGAAATTCCTCGCGCCGACTGGTCAGATGCTCGAATTCGTCCAGGCAGAGCACGAGATAAGGCCCTTCCCGCCGATACCTCCGCTCCACGATCTCCTGAAATTGTGCCAGCGATGGCTTCTCATCAACCGGCAGGTTCAGGCGGTGGAGGATATAACGTAGCAAGCCGGTCAGGGTGTGGCAGCGCGCGTCGTCCAGATCAATGAAGAGGATATGGTATTGTTCCGGTCGGCGAAGATAACGGGGATACACCTGCTGAATGTGAAAGAGAAGCGAGGATTTCCCGATTCGACGAGGCCCCACTATCGAGACATGTTGCAGTTGGCCACTGTGCGCGGTCTCCAGGGCGTTGAAGATATGGCGCAATTCGTGCTCGCGTCCGATGAATTGGGCCGGGTCCTCGATGCGGGGACCGAAGACAAAAGGATTGGGCATCATCCCTCCTGGCGGATCAAAGGCGTACTCAGATTATACATGAGGAGCGGCGTGGGCGGGAAGGATTTGCGCAGCGGCCAGGGCCTTTCAGTAATTGGACCTTGTAGCACAACCGCGAGCAATTGCGCCACACTCTCAATGCGGTTTGTATCGCTTTGCCCGCTGCACGTCCGCCTTCCAAGAGATGACACAGTTTTTTGGGTAGGCTGCTGAAAAACCCTGTCCTGCACGGCCTGTGTTTGACACGATCTCTTAATTAGATTATTATCTAATCATGCTGCGCTGGCATCTGAACACCACCTACGACCTGTTCATCAGCCTGTTCGTGCTGCACCGACCGAAGGGGTTTGGCCTGCGGGCATCCTGGGCGGCGGGGGTACGGCAGCGTCTGGAGAACGCGCAACGCGAGGCCCTGGAGCGTTTCCAGCAGATTGCGCCCGTCCCGTTGACGTGGCTGCCCGCCCTGCCGGAAGGCGGGGACGCGGCAGGCGGCCTGGACGCGCTGGAAGCCTTACCCCGCCAGGAGCGCTTTCGCGTTCTGTTCGTTCCATCCCATCTCGCGGCGGAAGTGCGTGCCGCCCTGGAAGCCCTGGGACGCAAAGAAGACCTGACGCCGGAGATGGAGAAGGCGCTGCGGACTCGCTACCGTCACAGCGGGCGCGCCCTCAAGCCGCAGGAGATGGAGACCCTGAGGGCGGTCTGGCAGGCGCCGGAGGCCAGTGTGGACGCCTATTGCGAGGCGCTGCGTGCCTATCACGAGGCGTTCTTCGCCGAAGAGGAAACGCGCATCCGTCCCTATCTGCGCGCGGCCATCGAGGAAGGTCGGGGGCTGGCGGAGAAACTGCCCCGAGCCGACCTGCTGATACGCCTCTCGCGCGGCGTGCGCCTGGCCGCCCTGGAGACGGCCTCGGAACTCACGCTGGCGCCCTCGTTTTGGAGCACGCCCCTCATCTTCACCGACGCGCTGGGCAAAGGTGCCCACGTCATGGTCTTCGGGGCGCGCCCGGAGCACGTCGGCCTGATCCCCGGTGTGACCGTGCCGGATGAACTGGTCGGCAGTTTGAAGGCGCTGGCCGACCCCACCCGCCTGCGCATCCTGAAATACCTTTTGGACACCCCCGCCACGCCGACCGACCTGGCGCGTCACCTGCGCCTGCGCGCGCCGACGGTCGTTCATCACCTGCGGGTGCTGCGCCTGGCCGGACTGGTGCAGATCACCATCGGCGAAGGGCACGAACGCCTCTATGCCCTGCGCCCGGAAGGTCTGCTGCACCTGCAACACTCCCTGACGAACTACCTCTCGCAACCCGAGTGACCCATGCGCTACATCCTGCGATTGCTCCCTGTTGTCCGTCCTTACCTCCCTCAACTGGTCTTCAACGCGTTGTTGCTGTTGACCGCCACCGCGCTGCAACTGGTCAGCCCGAAGGTCATTCAGAACGTGATTGACATCGGCCTGCTGGGCGACGACCGCGCCTACCTGCTGCGGGCGGCGCTGATTCTCTTCGGACTGGGCGCCGGCGCGGCGACCTTGAACCTGTTCCAGCGTTATCTCTCCGAGTGGGTCGCAGCCCACATCGGCTACGACCTGCGCAATCGCCTCTATGACCACATCCAGCACCTGCCCTTCAGTTACCAGGACCACGCCGAGACGGGACAGTTGATCTCCCGCTCGATTGAAGATGTCCGTTCCATCGAACGTTTCGCCGGAGCGAACCTGATCGAACTCTCCCGCATCCTCGTGCTCCTGGTCAGCATTCTGATCATCATGTTCGATACGAACACCCGCCTGGCCGCGCTGGCCGTTCTTCCCTTGATCCCCCTCTTCGCCCTGACCATCCACTTCGGCGACCGCGTCAGCGAATTGTTCTTCCGCGTCGACCGCGCCCTGGGGGCCCTCTCCGCCCGTCTACAGGAGAACGTGACCGGAGTCCAGGTGGTGCGCGCCTTCGCCCGCGAACCGGAGGAGATCCACCATTTCCGGTCGCTGAACCGCGAACTCTTCAATGCCCGCCTGACCGTGATCGGCGAGTGGTCGCGCGTCATGCCCGCGACGCATTTCCTCATCGCCCTGGGGACGATCCTCATCCTGTGGTTCGGCGGGCGCATGGCGATGCGCGGCGAGATGACCGTCGGCGAGGTGGTGGCTTTCAATTCCTATCTGGTCATGCTGGCCATGCCGGCGCGTCAACTGACCTGGCTGGTCAACTCGGCGGGCGAGGCCTCCGCCGGCGCGCGCCGCGTCTTCGAGGTGCTGGATGTGGAACCGGAAATCCAGTCTCCGCCGAACGCCATCGTGCTGCCCACCCTGCGCGGCGAGGTGACTTTCGAGCACGTCTGGCTGCGCTACCAGGACGAGCGCCGTCATGCCCTGCGCGATATTCACATCCACATCCGCCCCAACCAGGTCGTCGCCTTGATCGGACAGACGGGCTCCGGCAAGACCTCGCTGGTGCACCTGATCCCGCGCTTTTACGACGTCACGCGCGGCGCGGTGCGCGTGGACGGTCACGACGTGCGCTCCGTAGACCTCGTCTCGTTGCGGCGACAGATCGGCATCGTGTTGCAGACCTCGCTCCTTTTCTCCGACACGGTGCGCGCCAACATCGCCTACGGGCGTCCCGAAGCGAGCCTGGACGAGGTGGTCGCCGCCGCGAAGGCCGCCCAGGCGCACGACTTCATCATGGCGCTGCCGCAGGGATATGAGACCGTCATCGGCGAGCGTGGCATCACCCTCTCCGGCGGGCAACGGCAGCGTGTGGCCATCGCCCGCGCCCTGCTGATGGACCCACGCATCCTGATCCTGGATGACTCCACCTCCAGCGTTGACGCCGAGACCGAGCGCCTGATTCAAATCGCCCTGGAACGCCTGATGGAAGGGCGCACCACGTTCGTCATCGCGCACCGCCTCTCCACCGTCCGCCGCGCCGACCTGATCCTGGTGATGGAAGACGGTCGCATCGTCCAGCGCGGGACGCACGAGGAACTCCTGGCGCAGGAGGGCCTCTACCGGCAAATCTACAACTTGCAGTTGCGCCGTGAAGAAGGCGTCCTGGAGGCCGTCTGATGCTTTCGCTGTTTCGTGGCATCCGCTCCGATATCACCCCTCCGCCGTATGTCCTGCGGAGCGAAGCACGCTATGCACAGGGGTACAACCCTCGCGTGGCGCGGCGGCTGATAGCCTTCGTGCGTCCCTATGCGAAGACGATGCTCCTCTCGCTGGTGCTCATGCTCGGCGCGACGGCGGCCTCGGTCTCCGGGCCGTACTTCGTCAAGATTGCCATTGACCAGGGCATCGAGGCGGGGAACGTGGTCACGTTGCGAAACGCCATGGCCCTTTACCTGGGCGTGGCGCTGATTCAGTGGGTCTTCACGTACCTGCGCGTCAACCTGATGGCGCGCGCCGGACAATCGGTGATTTACGATCTGCGCAACCGTCTCTTCGAGCACCTTCAGGCGCTTTCGCTGAGTTTCTTCACCCGCTATAGTGTTGGTCGGGTGATCACGCGCGTCATCAACGATGTCGGCACGCTACGGCAGTTCATCACCTGGGCGGTGCTTGCCATCGCCCGCGATCTCTTCGCCATCCTCGGCGTGGTGGTCGCGATGATGAGCATGAACGCCCGTCTTTCGCTGATGACCTTCTCTGTGCTCCCGCTGATGGCCGTGGCGACGGCCCTCTTCCGGCGTGCGGCGCGCCGACAGTACCGCAAAGTGCGGGCGGCGGTCTCGTGGGTCAACTCCGTCCTGGCGGAGAACATCAACGGGGTGCGCGTCGTGCAGGCGTTCTCCCGTCAGGAGTACAACTACCGCCACTTCAGCCAGACGGTCAACCGCTATCATCTCGAACGCACGCTTGATGCGGCGCGCGTCTCGGCGTTCTTTTCCCCCGTCGTTGACCTTCTGGGCGCGGTGGCGACCTTCCTGGTGGTCTACCTGGGCGGCGCGGCGGTCCTGGGCGAACGCGTTACGCCCGGCGTGCTGGTCGCCTTCGTCCTCTACATCGGGCGTTTCTTCGATCCCATCCGTGACCTGAGCCGTCGCTTCGACACCCTACAATCCACCCTCGTAGGTGGGGAACGCATCCTTCAATTGCTGGATACGCCCGTGGAAGTGCAGGACGCGCCCGACGCCGTTGACCTGCCGCCGATTCGCGGCGAGGTACGCTTCGAGCGCGTCTCGTTCTATTACAGCGACGACCCGGACACGCCCGTGCTCCGCGACGTGGACCTGCACGTCCGCCCCGGCGAGACGGTCGCCCTGGTCGGCGAGACCGGCGCGGGGAAGACCACGATGATCAAACTCCTGGCGCGTTTCTACGACCCGACCGAGGGGCGCGTCCTGGTGGACGGTTACGACCTGCGCACCGTGACCCAGCACTCGTTGCGGCGTCAGATGGGGATCGTGCTGCAGGAGCCGTTCCTGTTCAACGGCACGGTGAAGGAGAACATCCTGTTCGGGCGTCCTGAGGCCTCGGATGACGAGGTGGTCGCCGCGGCGCGAGCGGTCGGCGCGCACGAGTTCATCCGGCAAATGCGCCGGGGGTACGATACGCCGGTCGCCGAGGGCGGCGTGTTGCTCTCCGTCGGGCAGCGACAGTTGATTTCCTTCGCCCGCGCCCTCCTCGCCGATCCGCGCATCCTGATCCTGGACGAGGCGACCTCCAGCGTGGATACCCAGACGGAGCAGATCATCCAGCGCGCCCTGGCGCGCCTGCTGAAGGGACGCACGGCGTTCGTCATCGCGCACCGCCTCTCCACCATCACCCACGCCGACCGCATCGTGGTGCTCCACGACGGTCGCATCGTGGAGCAGGGCACGCATGGGGAACTTCTGGCGCGGCAGGGAATGTACTACCGCCTGTATCGCGCCCTGGGCGGGGTAAGCACCGCTGCATAGCCCTGCATGTGCGCGCGAATGCTGTCGGAGAAATTTTCCAAAGATAGCCAGAGCACTTCTCACGCTGCCATGTCGAGCATCGCATAGTCGAGGGGTAGCGCTTCGACCAGACCGCCTTGCTTGCGGCGGCTCCGCCCAGCGCGAAACGCCGCGTCGAGCGGAGCGCAGCGTAGTCGAGACCGCCGCGTCGAGCAGCAAGGCCGCGAAGCGAGCAGTGGGGTAAAATAAAGGAGTGAGCCAATCTGTTGCTGAGGAGAGTGAACTCGTGCGCCGCGTTGCGCGTGGCGACCAGGAGGCCTTCCTGGAACTTTACGAGCGCTACGCCGCCCGTGTCCACGCGCTGACGCTGCGTATCCTGGGCGATTCGATGCTGGCCGAGGAGGCCACGCAGGATACCTTCCTGAAACTCTGGAGCCGCGCCCGACAGTACGTGGCCGCGCGCGGCTCGTTCCTCACCTGGCTGCTGACCATCGCCCGTCACACCGCCCTGGACCGTCTGCGCCTGGAAGGGCGTCGTCCCCTCCTCTCCTGCGAGGATGACCCGGAGGAGACCTGGAACTCCCTGCCCGATGAACAGACGGCCTCCGACGAGGCGCGCTGGCGCAGCCTGTATTTCGCCGTGCGCGCCCTGCCGGAGGAACAACGCCAGGTCATCGAACTGGCATATTACGGGGGCTTGAGCCAGAGCCAGATCGCCGAGGTCCTCGGCTGGCCGCTCGGCACGGTCAAAACGCGATTGCGCGCCGCCATGCAAACGCTACGCGCACAATGGCTACCCCAAAAAGACGAAAATCCAAAGGGCGCTCTATAAACGTATTCCAGAATAGAAGAAGTATCTCAGGTGACCGATGAGCAGAGAAGAATGTACCCCCTACCGTGAGAACCTCGCCGCCTACGCCCTCGGCGCGTTGGACATGGAGGACGTGCAGGCGCTGGAGACACACCTGCAACGGTGCGCCGGTTGCCGCGCCGAACTGGCGGACTACCGAGCCATCGGCGAAGGGCTGCTGGCGGCGCTGCCGCGTCGCGACCCCCCAGCCGGCCTCAAACGTCGCCTGGCGGCACGATTGCGCGGGTCGGGGGCGAGGCGGAGTGGTTTCTCGATGTGGTGGTCGCGCGTTGTGGGGAGAGTCGCCTGGGGGCAGGTGGCCACCGCGGTGGCGTTCGTCCTGCTGGTCGCAGCGAATCTGCTCTCTCTCGTCCAGATGCGCGAACTGCAACACCAACAGGCCGTACTGGTGGAACGCGTAGAAAGCGAACAGGTGGCCATCGCCATGCTTGCCTATCCAGGGATACAGAGCGTCCCCGTTCGTCCCGATATCGAAGGGGTAGCCGGGCAGATGCTGGTAGACCCAGATGGCCGCATTGCAACGTTGATCCTGTGGAATATGCCCAGGCCACGGCAGGGGGAGGTCTATCAGGCCTGGCTGATTGATGAGCAGGGAGGGCGCGTGAGCGGGGGGCTGTTCACCCCTCAGGAGGAGGGGACGTTTACGGTCGTGGTGGTCGCCGCGCCCGACCCTCTGGAAAAATTTACCGGCCTGGGCGTGACGGTCGAGCCGCAGGGAGGCAGCCCCGCCCCCACCGGACCACGCCTCCTGAGCGTGGATTTCTGAGAGCACAATCTGGCCACCGGCCACAAAAGGGAAGGAGGACCCACCATGAAACGTTCTTTTGCCCCCGTGATGCTGGCGCTCGCGGTGGGGGGACTTGGCATAGCCTGCCTCGCCATCCCAACACCGACCGCGCCGCCTCCGCCGGTCACGCCACCGCCGCCGGCGACAACAGAACCTCCGGCCACCGCCGCCGATACTCTGCCTCCCGTGATCACGGTTGATGAGAGCACCATCCCCCAGGCGGTCTACCAGGATGCTGCCTGTGGGCCGGTCACGCTCACGCTCAACGCCCACGCGACGGACGACTCCGGCCAGGTGACGGTCGCCGTGCAGTACTGGTTCCGCGATTACGCCGACCAGAAGAGCACACCCACCCTCGCCCCGATGTCCCCCCAGGGCGGGGACGCGTACAGCGTCACTCTGGCAGCCGGGACGGAGGCCGCCGCCTTCCTGGGAGGACAGCCCGGTTTCGTGGAATTTCGCTTCATCGCCCTCGATCCATCCGGCAACGAGATGACCTGGCCTCCCGCCGCCAGCGCGACCGGCGTGGTGGATGTGTTGCCCTGCGCTGCCGCCTCCCCTACCCCCGCAGCCGCCGAAACGACCCTGTTCTTCGAGCGCATCTCCACGTTCCCGTTTGAAGAAGCGCACTACGGCGCGTGTTCTGCGGGCGAAAACAACCTGCGTTTCGATGTCTGGCTTGGTCCGGTTGACCTGGTCAATCAGAGCGTGCAGGAGGTACGAATACGCTACGAATACCACACCGCGCCGTCCCCCGTCCCCACCCCGGCACGTACCCTGGCCCTGACACGCTCGGGGAGCGGCAATCCGAACAGCGTGCCGTTCGTTGAAACGCTCGATTTGAACGGCGATCTCGGCACGGCAGGCGACGACCTGTACTTCTCATACCTGGTCGAGGTGGTGGGCACGGGAGGGGAAACTCTCCTGCTCAGCCCGACCACGACGTTGCCGGTCCATCCCTGTCCCTGAGAGACACCTGGAGACGAACACGTCCCCTCTTGGGATACGACAAGAGGGGACGTCGCACAATTTCTGCCTTCCTCGCGCGCCATCCGTTGGCCGGAGGTGTCTTTGCGCACAGGGATAGTCAGCGCCCTGTGCGCTTTTTCCAGTATCTGGTCACCGCCCGCCAGAGGGGGCAACGGTCGTAGACGCCCAGGAAGGCGAGCAACGCACCGAGGAACGCCAGCCACCAGGTCCCCGTCATCGCGCCGACCAGGAGCAACGCCGCGCCGCTTCCCAGCCGCAGCAAACGGTCGAGGGGAGAAAGGCGCGGACGCGGCGCGTCCTCTCCGGCAGCCAGCGCCTCGAACAGGTCACGGTACTCGGCGGCGCCCTTCGCCCCGATGAGACGCGCCGTCTCCCGTCCATTACGGAACACGAGAAGGGTCGGGATGGCAAAAATCCCGAGTTCCCGTGCCAGGTCGGGGTGTTCATCGGCGTTGACCGCCTGAAAGTCCACTCTGCCGACGTACTCTCGCCCCAGTGCCTCCAGGACGGGTTTCGTCCTTCGGCAGGGAACACACCAGGGGGCCCAGAAATCCACGACCACAGGTCGTGGAGAGGCAGCCATCTTCTTCAGAAACGCATTCTTTGTGTTCATAACGCATTCAGGGGCGGGCGCGCGAGCACCCGCCCCCGGCAAAGAGATCGCCTGCAGGATTACTCCTTACGCGTGCTGACCTTCAGCAGCGTGTACAGCGGGCAGAACCCCACGATGCTGGTGACCAGGAAAATCACAGCCAGCACGAGCAGGATGATGCCCACCGCGCCTGTAACGGTGCCGCTGAAGTACAGGTAGGCGAACAGGGCAGCAAGGACGATGCGAATGATGCGATCGGCGGAACCCATGTTGAGTTTCATGATTACCTCCAGAGAGTGGTAGAAAGGATGGTTCTTGCGTCTGTCCTTTTGATGCCAAAAAATCGAAAATGTCGCGTACAGATAACCGCACTACCTCGACAAACGGAGAAGGCGTCGGCCAACCCGGTCAGCAAACGCAGGAGGAAAATCCAAAACGCCCTCTCGCGGCGTATACCTGGGTGAAGGCAACGTTGCCAGAATCAAATCCACTCGATAGAAGGAGAGACTTTCATGAGAAATCGAACCATCCTGAGCGCCCTGTTCGTTTTAGGGCTATTGCTGGCAGCCTGTGCACCTCAGGCCACGCCCACACCAAAGGCGGCTCAACCGCCCGCCGCGACCGAAGCCCCCGCCATGACTCCATCCGTCACGGTGATGGATCAGGACATCGTCAACGGCACGGTGACCGTTGCCGAAGTGGTCAGCAATGGCCCCGGCTGGATCGTCATCCACGCGCAGGCCGACGGCAAGCCCGGCCCGATCCTGGGCTATGCGCCGGTTGCCGACGGCGTGAACAAGAACGTGGTCGTGGA
>RFJH01000283.1 GCA_003694975.1 Anaerolineae bacterium
CTCGAAGGCGTCGTAGGCCAGGGCGAGGGCCTGCACGCCTTGAGAGGCTTCGATCTCCAGCAGGATGAGGCCGCCGGGGGAGAGATAGCGCGGCGCGATGGTGAGAAGGCGGCGGATGAGGTCCAACCCGTCCGGGCCGCCGTCCAGGGCCAGGGTGGGTTCGCGGCGGTACACATCCAGGTCGCGCAACGTGGCGGAGGGGATGTAGGGCAGATTGGCACAGAGCAGGTCGAGGGGTTCGGACGGTTCGGGAAGCAGGTCGCAGCAGATGAAGCGGATGCGCTCCCCGACGTCGAGCCTGCGCGCGTTGCGGCGGGCGACTTCGAGGGCCGCCGCGGAGATGTCGGTGGCGATCACGCTCAGGTCCGGGACGTGTACGGCGAGGGCGATGGCGATGCAACCGGAGCCGGTACCCACGTCGGCGGCGAGACGGCGCTCGGGGTGGGCGGTCAGCCATTCGATGGCGTGTTCCACCAGAAGTTCGGTCTCCGGGCGCGGGATCAGGACGTCAGGGGTGACGAGGAAGTCCAGGCCGTAAAATTCCCAGTGACCAAGCACATAGGGTAGCGGTTCGCCGCGTTCGATGCGGGATAGAGCCGCTTTCAGGGCGCGCTCCTGCTCGGGTGTGAGGGGGACGTCGGGATGGGCGAGCACCCAGGCGCGCGGCTTGCCCGTCACGTGCGCCAGGAGCACCTGGGCATCCAGGGCGGGGGTCTCGGAGTGAGGGTTCAGACGGGCAGTTAGTGCGGCGAGGCGGGTGGTCATGGAAGCGAATCACGAAGTATCACGAATGAACACGAATGAACGCGAATGGCACGAATGAGTAGCACGAATGAACACGAATAGCACGAATGACACGAATGACACGAATAGGGAACACGAATGGGGGACGAATGGCGCGAATTACACGAATACATCCTTCGCGCCCCGTTGTGACCTTCGTGTTTAGACCCGATCCGCGTTCATCTGTGTTTATCTGTGTTCATCTGTGGTTCATATCACGAATGGCACGAATAAGTAGCACGAATGAACACGAATGACACGAATGTCTATCTACTCCATCTATTCATCCACTCATTTACTCATCTCTCTCTGTTTATCTCCGTTCATCTCCGGTTGGTAGCACGAATGGGGGACGAATAGCGCGAATTACACGAATACATTCTTCGTGCCCCGTTGTGCCTTTCGCCTGCCCACTCATCCACTCATCCAACCATCCACTCTGTGCATTATAGCGGAACTTTTTCACAGCCTTTGCCGTCCTGGGGATAGATTCACCGAGCACCAAGAAAGGAGGAGGCTCTCATGCGTATCCAAACCGTTTCCCTTGTACTTCTGCTCTGCGCGCTGGCGCTCTTCCCCACGCCCGCTCGCGCCGACGGCATCATCATCCCGGAGCCGCCGATCTGCGAACCCGGCCCATGCCCGATGCCGCCGTTGCCGATGAAGCAACTCGTCATCCGCTACCACCGCGTCACCGTGACCATTCACGACCAGATCGCCGTGACGCGCGTAGACCAGGTCTTCTACAACCCCAACGACTGGGAGGTCGAGGGGACGTATGTCTTCCCATTGCCCGAAGGCGCCGTAGTGAACGAATTCACCCTCTGGGTGGACGAGCGCCCGGTCGAGGGCGAGATACTGGATGCCGAACAGGCGCGCCAGATCTACGAAGAGACCGTCCGCTCGCTGCGCGACCCGGCCCTGCTGGAATACGCCGACCGTGGCGCGGTGAAGGCCTCCATTTATCCCATTCCGCCCGGCGGCGAACGGCGCATCGAACTGGAGTACACCCAGGCGCTGACCGCCGAGAACGGCCTGGTGCGCTACGTTTACCCCCTCAACACGGAGAAATTCTCCGCCTGGCCGCTGGAGAGCGTCTCGATCAGCGTGGATATCCGCTCCACCGGCGCGCCGATTCGGGCGGTCTACTCGCCGAGCCACGAGGTGAGCATCAACCGCGCCGGCGAGGGCCATGTGACCGTCGGCTACGAGGAGAACAACGTCACACCGGAGACGGATTTCGTCCTCTACTACTCCCTGGGCGAGCAGGAAGCCTTCCACCTGCTGACCTACCGCGACCCCGCCGACCCGACCGACCCGGACGGTTTCTTCCTCCTGCTCCTCGCGCCGCGCCCCGAAGCCGGGAGCCAGAGCGTCGCCAAAGACGTGCTCCTCGTGCTGGATCGCTCCGGCAGCATGGAGGGCGAAAAATTCCAGCAGGCGCAGGAGGCCTTGCGCTACATCCTGCGTCACCTCAACCCCGAAGACCGCTTCAACATCATCACCTTCAGCACCGACCTGCAAACCTACGCCGGCCGCCTGCGCCCGGCCTCGGAGGCCGAGGAAGCCATCGCCTGGGTGGACCGCCAGTCCGCTGCGGGGAGCACGGATATCAACCGCGCCCTGCTGGAGGCCGCGGCCATCGCCGAGGGCGAGCGCCCCACCTACCTCATCTTCCTGACGGACGGCCTGCCCACCACCGGCGAGACGGATAGCGAGCGCATCCTGGCGAACTTCGCCGAATCCGCCCCCGCCGACCTGCGTCTCTTCGCCTTCGGGGTCGGCTACGATGTGGATACCTTCCTGCTCGATTCCCTCGCCGAGGAACACCACGGCAGCAGCGCCTACGTCCTCCCCGATGAGCGCCTCGATGAGACCCTCTCCGCGTTCTACGCCAAAATCAGCACCCCCGTCCTGACCGATCTCGAACTGGACTTCGGCAATCTGCCCGTTTACGATCTGTACCCCTCGCCGTTACCCGATCTCTTCGCCGGTTCGCAGATCATCGTCGTCGGGCGCTACCGCAAAGGCGGCAC
>RFJH01000284.1 GCA_003694975.1 Anaerolineae bacterium
CACCGTATCGAGGCCCGTTTTAGCGCAGTGCCCGGTCTCGATACGCCCCTTCGGGGCTACTCGACCAGCGAACCGCGCATTTTTCGGATAGGTTCTAAGCGATTTTCAGGATTTTGAGGCGAATCTTCCCGCCTGGGGTCTGCACTTCAACCACATCGCCTTCCTTGTGCCCTAACAGAGCGCTCCCAATGGGGGATTCGTGGGAGATTTTTCCGTTGCGAGGGTCGGCTTCCTTGACGCCAACGACCTGATAGGTCTCTGGGGGAAAATCCTCCTCTTGAAGGGTTACATAGGAGCCGAGCGAGACGACGCCTTTCTCCTGTTCCATTTCTTCGATGATAATGGCGTTCTTGAGCAGGTATTCCAATTCCTGGATGCGACCTTCCAGGAAGGCCTGATCTTCTTTGGCCTTGTGATAATCAGCGTTCTCGGAAAGGTCTCCCATCTGGATGGCGGATCGCAGACGTTGCGCCAGTTCCTGGCGTTTGGGGCCTTTCAGTTCTTCAAGTTCGGCCTTCAGGCGGGCTGCGCCTTCAGCGGTGAGGTAAACGTTTTTCTCCACGGTCATCTCGATTGGGTATCCGTAAAATCAAGTGAGATTTGGTTCTCGCGTTCTCAGATGGGTTATGGTTTCTGGAGGGGGTTGAACAGTTTTTGATATTCCTCGATAGCATATCTGTCGGTCATGCCGGCGATGTAATCACAGATAGTGCGTTCCAGCCCGCGCACCTCCACGATGTCCTGAACGTGATGTGGCAGGATGGCCGGTTCTTCGCGATAAGCATCGAACAATTTGCCGATGATGTGCTCGGCTTTCATCTGCATCCGCACGACGCGGGGGTGACGGTAGAGGTTCTTGTAGAGGAAATCTTTCAGTTCGCGGTGGCGGCGACGCATATCTTCGCTGTAGCCGATCACGTTGTAGGAGAGTTTCTGGATATCGAGTGGGGACTGAGCACCACTTTCCTTCAGGCGCGCGTCCGTGGCATGGACAAGGTCGGTCACCAGGAGGCCGATCAGTTTGCGAATCAGGCGGTGGCGAGCGATTTCTGCCAGGTGTGGGCCGCGCCAGTTGATGTTCTCGGTGAGGATTTCCCAGATGGCGATGCCTTCGAGCATATCGGGGGTGATCATGCCGGAGCGCAGGCCGTCGTCCAGGTCGTGAGCGGTGTAGGCCAGTTCGTCGGCGGCGTTGGCGATCTGGGTCTCCAGGTTGCCGCGCAGGTCGGGGTCGTAGTCGGCGGCGTCGGAGATATCGTATTCCGTCTCGTGTTTGACGATGCCCTCGCGCACTTCCCAGGTGAGATTCAGGCCGGGGAATTCGGGGTAGCGTTGTTCGAGTTCGGTGACGATGCGTAGGGATTGTTTGTTGTGGTCGAAGCCGCCATGGTCTTTCATCAGGCGCGCCAGGGCGGTCTCGCCCGAATGGCCGAAGGGCGGATGGCCGAGGTCGTGTGCCAGGCAGATGGCCTCCACGAGGTCCTCGTTGGCGCCCAGGGCGCGGGCCAGGGTGCGACCGATCTGCGCGACCTCCAACGTATGAGTCAGGCGGGTGCGGTAGTAATCGCCCTCGTAGTTGATGAAGACCTGCGTCTTGTATTCCAGACGACGGAAGGCAGTGGTGTGCAGGATGCGGTCGCGATCGCGCTGGAAGGCCGTGCGGTAATCCGGCTCCTTATCCAGGTATTCGCGCCCGCGCGAATTCTTGCTGCGCATCCCGTAGGGAGCCAGGCTGCGGTCTTCGATTTCTTCCAAAGTACGACGGTCGAAGTACATTGTTTTTCTCTTTCTCTAAAAGACGGCGGACGGGGGCTCGATGAGTCCCCGTCGAAGTGACATATGACGATATAGGGCGGGTGGGGGTCGAACCCACATGGCCTTGCGGCCGGGAGATTTTAAGTCTCCTGCGTCTGCCAGTTCCGCCACCGCCCCGGGTTAGGATATATTCTACTCCAAGCCGGGGGAGCGTCAAGGCGGCTGGACACTGTGACAATTGCTCTACCGGGGCGATGAGTGGGCGTCGTCTCTCGCGCCGGAGTTGCCGGGCAACGCGTCCAGGCGATCGCCGCCGGCATGCCGCAGGTTCAGGGTAGCCCGCCAGTCCTGGATGAGAAAGGGCAGGTAGAGGATCAAGACGGTCAGCAGGCCGATGGCTTCCATCCACAGGATGTACCACGGCCACGGGGGCAGGAGATCGAGCAGGCTGGCCGTCGGGGGCTTGTGGTTGATATACAGATAGTTGCTGCCGATGGCCGAGTTGATGACGAAGACGACCCCCATATAGACGTTGATCCAGAACGCCACGCGCAGAAGCGATTTCCACGTCGGACGGAATCCTTCGACGACGGTCATGTAAACCGCTGAGGTGACGATCAGGCCGTGTGAGATGAAGGTCTGGAAGAAGCGGTAGTGGGGGAAGCCATAGATGCCCAGGTCGGGAGTCAGCAGGGCTTGCAGGGCGCCGCCGATCCCCATGAAGTAGGCGAACTCGTAGATAGCATAACTTTTCGTCACCAACATCACCCCGCCCAGCCACACGAGGAGGCTGCATATATGAAGGGGGAGCATGGTTTGAATCGTCCACTGGCCGGTGGCGGCGTTCCAGAGGTGCCAGCCGATCTCGTTGACCCACAGGACAACGGCCATGCTCCACCGCACAATGCGGCGCGTGCGTTCATCTGCCTTGCGGAGGCGTGCCAGGAG
>RFJH01000285.1 GCA_003694975.1 Anaerolineae bacterium
ACACTGCGCGGGGATCTCGCCTCGCTATGGCAGGGTAAAGCGCATTACGCGCTGGTTCTCTGCATCGGTGACCCAGATGTGCCCTTCGGGGTCTACCGCGATGCCGGCAGCGAGGCCGAAGGCGTAGTCCTCAATGCCGTATTCACCCCAGACGCGCACCGCCTCGCCAGAAGGATCAAACTCGATGACGCGATACCCCTCCGGGTCGGTGATGAAGACGTGCCCCTGCTCGTTTACGGCGATGAAGGGCTTGTTATCCAACGACTGGCCATACCAGGCGTCTACCGGCCATTGGGCGTGGGGGATGTACGTTCGGCCATCCTCGGCCAGGGTGAAGGATTGGATGCGCTGGTTCCAGGTGTCGGCGACATAAAGCGTGCCATCCGGCCCAATGGCGATGCCGACAGGCTCGTCGAACTGCCCGGGATCGAGGCCGGCGGAGCCGAACTCGGTGATGTAGTTGCCATCTGCATCGAAGATGACGATGCGTTTGTTGCCTGTATCGCTGACGTAGACGCGGCCTTCTTTGTCCACGGCGATGCCGCGCGGTCCCCAGAACGCTTCGGGGTCTTCCGCCAGGCCGTAGTGCCCCCAGGTGGCGAGGAATTCACCGTTGGCGGTGAATTTCTGAATGCGGTGGTTCCATGTGTCGGCCACGTAGACCGAACCGTCCGGGCCGACGGCTACCCCCCAGGGTTCGTTGAACGTGCCGGGCGGCGCAGGGGCGACGTTGCTATCGGCGAAGGCGCCCCAGGCGCCGAGGAATTCGCCCTCCGCCGAGAAGTGCTGGATGCGGTGGTTGCGCGAATCGGCGACGTAGAAACTGCCGTCGGGTGCGAAGGCGATGCCGCGTGGGGCGTTGAATTGTCCTTCGCCCTGACCGGGGGCGCCGACGATCAGGTCGGCAGCGAGGCGGACGGTCACATCCTCGTAGGGGTAGGGTTGTTGTGCCAGAGTCTCGCCAGAGGGCAGGGTGCCGTATTCCCAGATTTTGGCAGCCACGTCTTTGCGGATGTAGAGCCGCATGCGGTCGGAAGGCTCCCAGGTGGTCAACGTCATGTGCTGGTTGCCGGTGGCCTGGGCGTACAGGCGGTAGTCCCGGTTGAGCCAGATGTTGTAGATGCCGGCGCGAATGCGCGGGTCGAGGATGGCGTTGCAGAGGCGCGAGAAGTCGCGGCTCTTCCAGAGGCGGAGGAAGCCCAGGACGCCGCGACAGGGGTAGGTCTCGTCGAAGGGCTGTGCCGGGTCCCGTTTGCCGAACAGGTTGAAGTAGTCCTGGTTCGGCCACCACATGCGGATGTAGTCGAAGCGGTAGTAGGCATCGCCGACGACGGGTTCAATCTTGGTGAAGTTTTTCTGGTCTACGATGATGACCAGAGATTCGCGCAGGGAATTCGTCGGCGCGTCGAAGGCGCGCTGGTTCGTGTAGTCACGAAGATACCAGACGAACGGCCAGGAGACCCCCGTATCCGGCGCGCTGGCGTCGTAGGCAAGGGCGATCTCCAGGCCGCCTGTGGTGCGCCGGGAGAGTTCCTCCACCTGCGCCATGACTTCCTTCACCCCGCGTGCCCCGTGAGCGTAAACAAGGTACTCGGTAGGGTAGTCGTAGTTGATGTAGGCGGCGCGGAACGCGGCGCGCGCTGTGAGCACGGCCAGGAAGCCGAAGAAACAGAGCACCAGCGTATCGAGTACCTGGCGTGTGGTCCACTCGCGCAGAAGGTACGCCAGCGCGATGCCACTGAGGACGGTCACCAACGCCGGGAGGAGGAAATCTGCCGTGGCCTGTAGTTGTTCCAACGTCTTGCCCTGGAAGGGCGGGTTCGGGCCGAAGGCCGCGCTCAGGCCGGTGGTCAGGCTGACAATGAAGATGACCATCGTCACCACGGTCAGGGCCGGGCGTTTTCGCTTCACGAGGTCCCAATCCGTGCGTTGGATGAGGTATCCCAGCCCCCAACCGGTCATCAGGATCATCGGCCAGGCGATGTGATAGGTCAGCCAGGGCATTTTCTCGCCCGCGTAGGTGTAAGCGAGCACGCTGCTGACCGTCCACCAGGCGAGCAGGCTGAACGTGCGAGGGAAGTTGGTCTCTTCGGGGGTGGCTTCGTCCCCTTCGGTGGAGGCGGGCAGTTTGCGCCGGAAGCCCAGATAGAGCGCCAGGATACTGCCCAGCGCGGGTAGAAATTCATAGACCGGGATCTGAATCAAGAGGTAGTAATACCAGGGCTGGCTGCCTCGCTCCACGCCTTGTTGCACCAACCAGTATCCCAGAGAGCCGATCAGGCCGGTGAAAAAGCCTCCCCCGTTGGTGAAGAAGGTGGTGTAGAGCAGGGTGAAGATGCCGTAGAACACGGTGGCAATTTTCCACCAGTCCCGGTCCCAGAGCAGACCCACGACGGCGGAAAGGGCGAAAGCGGGGATGATGAACACACCCAGGCGAAGGAGTTCCGATGTGGTGAGCGTGGCCAGGTCGGCGTTGCTCGTGGGGATGGTCCATTTCAGCCAGTTGAGGGGAAACGGGGTGAGCATGGGGAGGACCAGCGTCCCGATGACGATTAACTGCCCGAACGAACGCTCGGCGCGCAGACGCTCCCAGCCGTAGCCGCGCACGAGGAGATACCCTGCCTCGCCAAGCGCCAGCAAGGCCATGACCAGAAGGGCTGTGGTGGCGGATGGTCGGGATGTGGGCGGATTTTCCTCCAGGGGGGAGGGTGGAGCGGAGGGATTCGCCGGTGCAACCGTCTCCGCGCCGCTGACCGTCTCCCCATGGCGGGTGTACAGTCCCACGCCCACCACGGCGCCGAGGAGCAGGACGCCCACCGCCAGCGCGATCAGGAACCCCTGGTATAGCGCCTTGTCTTCCCAGGGAATGCGCGTGACCTGAACGATGAAGTACACTGCCAGGAAGAGCAAGGCCTGGGCGGCATAGATGAAGGCCGTCTCTTTGGCGGTGAAGTGGATGACCAGTGCCAGGGAGAGCAGATAGAGATAGCGCTTATGACCGGTCTCCAGGTGGCGCAGCATAGCGTAGAGCATCAGGAGGCCGGCGAGGCCGGCATAGGCCTCGTTCCGCACGTAGCGGCCATAGTAGAGCATATAGGGCGAAATGACCATCAAGGCCGCGGCAATCAACGCCCCGATGCGCCCCAGGTACCTTCGCCAGTACCACACCATCCACACGGTGGCGATGCTAAAGAGGGCTGCCGGGATGCGTGCCGTGAAGTCGCTGGCACCGAAGAGGAAATACGTCAGTGCCAGGAGGTGGAACTGAAGAGGCCCGTGCATCATCGGGCTGTGTTGATAGCCCTGTCCGCGCGCCAGGAGCCACGAGAAATAGGTGTGCAGGCTTTCATCATGGCTCATCACGCGCGCCCCCAGATCGTAGAAGCGGGTGACGACGGTTGCCACCAGGATGATACCGAACAGGAGGACCTCGTAGGTCAATGCAGGCCATGCCGGATGAACAGGGCGTTCAAGCCAGGGACGTTTCTCTTCCATGCGTTTCTCTCGCTCAACTGGGATGTACAACGGATAGACTATACTGCAAAGCCTTTATTCTGACAAGCGTCCCTCCGGGCTATTTCTCCCCCGCAGCCAGTTGCCCGCAACCGGCCTGAATCTCCACCCCCCGACGCAGCCGGATCGTGCACGGGACCCCGGCCTGTTCCAGCGTCTCCCGGAACATTTCTGCCCGCCGACGCGTGCTCCCGCGTCCCTTGTAGCCATGGGTCGGGTTGAGGGGGATGATGTTCACGTGGCAAAGCAGCCCCCTGACTTTTTGGGCCAGGAGGCGCGCCTGCTCCGGTGAGTCGTTCACGCCCTCGATCAGGGCCCACTCGAAGGTAATACGGCGGTGTGTCCTGGTGGTGTAGTAGCGGCAGGCATCCAGCAGTTCGTCGAGGGGGTATTTGCGGGCGATGGGGAGGAGGGAGGCGCGCAGCGCGTCGTCCGCTGCGTGCAGGGAGACGGCCAGATTGACCTGACGTCGCTCGTCGGCAAAGCGCCGGATTTGCGGCACCAGGCCGACGGTCGAGAGCGTGATGCGGCGTGCACCGAAGGAGAAGCCCCGGGCGTCGTTCAGGCGGTCTATGGCGGCCATCGTGTTCTCGTAGTTGTGGAACGGTTCGCCCATGCCCATGACCACGATATTGGTCACGCGCTCGCCCGCCTCGTGCAACAGGCGCGCGTAGTACAGCACCTGGGCAACGATTTCCCCACTGGAAAGGTTGCGCTTCCATCCCATCTGACCGGTGGCGCAGAAAACGCATCCCATTCCACAACCTACCTGGGTGGAGATGCACAGCGTCCGCCGTTTCTTCCGCCTTTCCCCCGCAAGGTCGGAGGCACTCTCCACGTCCCCGTATTTCATCAGCACAGCCTCGATCTGCCGACCATCGTCGAGGCGGAAGAGTGTTTTCACCGTCTGGCCATCTTGGGAGGCCAGGCCGGTGACAGGCGTGAGCGCTTCCCAGCGTAACGTCTCGGCCAGGCGCTCACGCAATCCTTTGGGAAGGTTGGTGAACTGGTGGGGCGAGGCCCACAGGTTGCGATATAT
>RFJH01000006.1 GCA_003694975.1 Anaerolineae bacterium
TCCCAGAGCGGCGAGAAGGAGGCGTTTCACAGTTAGGTCTTGAGCGACGACCGGCATGGGAGGAATCTCAAACGTATGGGGCACGCCTTTGGAAACGGCCACGCCCTATTTCCCACCTTTCATGCGAAAGGTGCTTTCGGCGTAAGGGGTTTTGTTCTTCTCGGTGCGGTTAAGGACTGGCCGTTTGAACTCTTGCACGATTTGCAGACCGGCCTTTTCGGCAATGGTCGGATATGGAATAAGTTTATCATTAATGCTCCTCACGACGAAAAAGGGCGGTCACCTGCTCGCTGTGACCGCCCCGGTCGTTCAGGAGAGTTCCGCCAATTGAGAGCGGATTTTCCCCGCTTTCTCTTTGAAGGCCGCCAGTTTCTCGCGCTCCTTCTGCACCACAGGCGGAGGCGCTTTCTCCGCGAAGGGGCCCGCCAGCAACTTCTCCAGACGGGCGATTTGCGCCTCGGCTTCGGAGAGTTCCTTCTCCAGGCGGGCGCGCTCCTCATCTATATCAATCAAGTCGGCCAGGGGGAGGTAGATGGCCACCGGGCCGGCCACCAGGGCGATGTGACCCTCCGGCCTCGCCTCCACGCCTTCCACAATACGCAGGCCATCCCGATCCAGACCGGCCAGATGGGCGATGGTCGCTGCCTGCTGCCGCAACAGGTCGCTTCGGCTTTCGGAGACCAGGGTGGCGGCCAGCCTCTGAGAGGGCTTGATTTTCTTTTCGGCGCGCAGGTTTCGGATGGTGCGCACAATCTCTTGCAACAGGGCAAAATCGGCCATCTTCTGCTCTTCCCAGCCTTCCGCTTCGCGCACCTCGGGCCAGGGGGCGATGATGAGCGCCTCCGGCCAATCGGCGGCCAGACCCTTAAGTGGCGAGGCGAGCAGGGCTTTGCGCAGATGGCCCCATAGTTCCTCGGTCACGTAGGGGGTAAAGGGGTGGAGGAGGCGCAGAGAGATATCGAGCACGCGCGCCAGGGTCTCGGCGGTGCGGTAGGCGCGCGCTCCGCCTTCGCGCAGTTGCAATTTGGCAATCTCAATGTACCAGTCGGCGAAATCGCCCCAGAAGAACTCATAAATCTGCCGCCCGGCCTCGCCGTACTGGAAGTTCCCGAAAAGGCGCTCCACGTTGCGGATGAGTTCTTGCAGGCGTGCCCAGATCCAGGAATCGGCCAGAGACCAGTTGTCAGTTTTCAGTGATCGGTTATCTGTACCCGACATCTGAGACGTGACATCTGACACGGCGTTAATCACAAACCGCCCCGCGTTCCAGACTTTGTTGGCGAAGTTGCGGTTGCCCTCCACCTTGCTCAGGCTGAGGTTCATGTCGTTGCCTGGGGTCGAACCGACCAGGAGCGTGAAACGCAGCGCGTCCGTGCCCAGTTCGTCCATCACATCCAGCGGATCAATCACGTTCCCCAGAGTCTTCGACATCTTGCGGCCATATTCGTCTCGGATCAGGCCGTGCAGATAGACAGTATGGAAGGGCACCTTCCCCGTGAACTCCAGCCCCATCATAATCATACGCGCCACCCAGAAGAACAGGATATCGTAGCCGGTCTCCATGATGGAGGTGGGATAGAAGTACCGGTAATCCGGCGTCTCTTCCGGCCAGCCGAGGGTGGAGAAAGGCCACAGGCCGGAGGAGAACCAGGTATCCAGCACGTCGGGGTCTTGTTCGATGTTGGGGGAGCCGCAGTGGGCGCACTCGGTTGGGTCCTCGCGGGCGACGGTCATCTCTCCGCAGTCCGCACAGTACCAGACCGGGATGCGATGCCCCCACCACAGTTGACGACTGATGCACCAGTCCTGGATATTCTCCAGCCAGTTGTAATAGATTTTGGTGAAGCGCTCCGGCACGATGCGAATGCGCCCCTCGCGCACGGCCTCCAACCCGGCCTGGGCGAGGGTCTCCATCTTCACGAACCACTGCGTGGAGATCATCGGCTCGATGACCTCGCCGCCGCGCTGCGAACGCGGGATTTGGGTCACGTAAGGTTCGGTCTTGATCGTCAGGCCGGCGCGCTCCATATCCGCCCACAGTTTCTCGCGGCACTCGTAGCGGTCCAGCCCCTCGTAGGGGCCGCCGTTCTCGTTGATGCGGGCGGCTTCGTCCAGGATGGAGATGACGGGCAGGTCGTGTCGTTTGGCGATCTCGTAATCGTGAGGGTCGTGCCCCGGCGTGACCTTGAGAGCGCCCGTGCCGAACTCGCGCGAGACGTATTCATCCGCGATGACCGGGATCTCCCGCCCCAGGATGGGCACGATGACCGTCGCGCCGATGTACTTCTGATAGCGCTCGTCTTCGGGGTGCACGGCCACGGCAGTATCACCCAGGATGGTCTCCGGGCGGATGGTGGCGACGGGGATATATTCATCCGAACCTTTGAGCATATATTTGAAGTAATAAAGCGTCGCCTCTTCCTCGCTGTACTCCACTTCCAGATCGGAGACCGCCGTCCGCAGCCCCGGCGACCAGTTGATCAGGCGCGGCCCGCGATAGATCAGTCCTTTCTCCCACAGGCGCACGAACGCCTCGCGCACGGCGCGACTCAACCCCTCGTCCAACGTGAAGCGCTCGCGCGTCCAATCGCAGGAAGCGCCCATGCGGCGGATCTGGCTGACGATCCGTCCGTGGTATTTCTCTTTCCAGGCCCAGGCGCGGCGCAGAAACTCCTCGCGCCCGACCTGCTCGCGGGTCAACCCCTCGTTAGCCAGCGCCTTCTCCACCTGCAACTGGGTGGCGATGCCGGCGTGGTCGGTGCCGGGCACCCAGAGCGTGGGGTAGCCCTTCATGCGATGATAGCGTATCATCAGGTCTTCCATGCTGACGAACATGGCGTGGCCGAGGTGCAGTTCGCCGGTCACGTTCGGCGGGGGGATGGAGATGACGAAGGGCTTCTTCGTGGGGTCGAAATCCGGCTTACGCGGGTCGTTCGAGGGCTGGAAATAGCCGCCCTTCTCCCACATCTCATAAATGCGCTTCTCCACGGACTTGAAATCGTATCGCTTTGGAAGGGTGTAGCGTGCCATCGTGCCTCCTTATGACGTTAAAAATTGCAATGCGTGCGCCAGCGTGCGCTCAAAGTGAGGGGGGAACTCATGGCCGAGGTCGTCATGCACCTCGATCTCACAGGCAAGACCGTGCCGATTTAAGACATCCACCATCTGCCGCGCCCTCTCATAGAGAGGGTCCTGACGCCCAACGACCACATACCCGCGCCGACGCGCCTCGCCTCGCGCGCCGACCTGAGCCTGCTCGCCGAGACCCCGAGCCGCTTCCTCCGCCAGAGCATCCACGTCTATCGCGGCAGGCGCGACGGCCAGAAAACCACGCGCCGGCACCCGTCCTCGCAACATCAGGTGAATGGCCAGCGCTGCTCCCTGCGAAGCACCTGCCAGGATCACCCGTTCGAGGTCGATGGCGTACTCCCTGCGCAGAGCCTCATAGTGAGCCTGAATCTCGCGCTCGGCCACTTCGCCGTCATCCCAGGCATAGGCGCCCGGCCACGCCAGTTGCGAGGATTGCGGCAGGGCGAGGAGATATCCCATCTCGCCGACCGCCTTCCAATGGGGCAGGGCGCTTTTCGCCGTGCCGCCGCGTCCATGCAGGGCGATGAGGAGTGGATAAGGCGGCGAGAATGCTTCGCTTGGGGGAAACACGCGCAGGTCGGGGGACGAAGCGGCCTGCGCCGTTCGGTGGCGCTCACGGCAAAGGGTCAGCAGGCGTTTGAACTCCGGATTGGCGCGCAGGGCGTCCAGGTCGGGGTCGCGTCGCAGTTGCTCTTCCGACCACCACAAACCCTCATCCAGCGCCTCGGAGAACAGGTTCAACGCCTCGTCCACGCGCCCCAGGCGGCTGTTCAGGCAGATGCGCCAGTAGGCGATGTGGATGCGCTGCTCCGGGAAACGCTCTTCCAGCCGCGCGGCGGTCTCCAGCGCGGCTTTGTAATCCCCGGCGTAGTATTGCCGGAAAAGTTCTTTGGCCTCTTGAAAGAAATCCTGTTCGCTCATAACAAAAAAACCTTTCGTCCGTTGAGGACGAAAGGCCGTTGCCTTCCGCGGTACCACCTCACTTCGCCGGAACGTCACCGCTCCGACGCACTCTGTAGCCGACCATCATCGGCCTGCGCGCTAACGGGCGCACCCGTGCCGGTCTACTCACCCGCGAGGGGCTTTCTTCGGCAGTCCATCCGGGCGACCTTCGGCGGGACCGCGCTGTGGGGGCTTTCAGCCTGTGGCCACTCCTTCTCTGGCAGCGGGTGTTCCGCCTACTCCTCCCGGAGTTGCGCCGATTATACCCGCCTGGAATGCGAACGTCAAGCACGATTTGTTTCTGAACTCTTTATTTTCTGGTAGTAGGTACTGCCTTATAAAATCCCGGCGGTTGACGCCTGTCAAAATGTCGGGCCATGCCCGCAGCGGGGGGTGGGAGGAACCCTGGAGCAGTTTTTGTGTTGCTTGACCGTTATCGATGGGGATGATAGAATCACGTCGCTTGCCCCCATCGTCTAGTGGACTAGGACGCAGCCCTTTCAAGGCTAAAACCGGGGTTCGAATCCCCGTGGGGGCACAGCGCCGCCGTAAGGCGGTTCCATTTTTTTAAAGAAATCAACGGGCTGATGTGACAGCCCGCTGTGGTGATATAATCCAGTGAGCGCGGAGAGACTCGAACTCTCAGCCAACGGCTTAAAAGGCCGCTGCTCTGCCAATTGAGCTACGCGCCCAATTGCATTTTATCACGCTCGCTCTTATCCGTCAACGAAACTACAAATCAGGGCGTTTCAAGGGTTTACCAGACAGTTATCGCCCCATCAGACTCCAAACATGCGAGGAGCAATCCATGTCCGATGTATTTGCCGTAACCGAGGAAACGTTTGATCAGGAGGTGTTGGCTGCCTCCCTACCTGTGCTTGTGGATTTCAGCGCCGTCTGGTGTGGTCCGTGCAAAATGCTCGATCCCATCATTCATCAACTTGCCAAAGAATGGGAAGGCAAGGTCAAGGTGGTCAAGGTGGATGCCGATCAGAACCCGGATATCGTTGCTCGCTATGGGGTGATGGGTATCCCTACCTTGCTTCTCTTTAAAGAGGGGGAGATCAAAGAGCGCCTGGTGGGGTATATGCCCCGCGATAAACTGGTAGAAAAACTTTCCCCTTATCTCTAATTTGCTTGTGCGCGGACGGGAAAAATCCCCAGGCGCCCGAATGAGTTCGGGCGCTTTGCTTTTCTATCCGTCACTCCTGCTGTCACTCCTGACGGAGGAGCGTGTCCAGGGTTTTGAAATCTACGCGTGAGGTCATATCCAGTGAAAGCGGGGTGACCGATATGCAACGTTCCATGCGCAGGGCATAGATGTCCGTGCCTTCTTCGGCCCGCAAGGCATCGCGCGAACGCCGGTAGCCAACCGATGCGGGCTCATCCCAGGCAGTGCGTTTTGGTCGAAGCGGCTCGAAATAACGTCTCCTCGCCAGGCGGGTGAGTTTCCAGGGTGTTTGCGGAGTGGCGTTGGATGGTAAGTTGATGTTGAGCACGTCTACGTCTTCTGG
Organism: Anaerolineae bacterium; assembly: GCA_003694975.1. Taxonomy (GTDB): domain Bacteria; phylum Chloroflexota; class Anaerolineae; order Anaerolineales; family Villigracilaceae; genus J097. The sequence continues at coordinate 5,547 of RFJH01000006.1, forward strand.
AAATTCCTTTTCCAGAAGGCAACGCGCGAAGTAGGCTGTGAAATGCGCCGCAGTGGAGAAGTTCACCCGCGTAGAGTAAGAGAGGTGGTGTTGACGGGCTGTTTCCAGAGAAACGGCGAGGGCCGGGATCCCCAGGGCGGCGGCCTCCAGGGCCGCTCCTACCGTGCCGGAGATTGTCACGCCCATTGCCAGATTCTCGCCATAGTTGATGCCGGAGACCACCAGGTCGGGGCGACGAGGCATGATCTCCAGCACGCCATACAGCACAGCCTGGGCCGGAGAGCCGCCGACGGCGTGTACCGTCCATTCCTGGCCACCGACTTGCACGATTTGCTTGCTGATCACGCCGTCTGAGGTGGATGGCAGGCTACGTCCCATGCCAGAGGATTGCTCACGCGGCGCGACGACGGTTACGAAGCCGAGAGAGGAGAGCGCCTCCGCGGCAGCCCAGAGACCAGGGGATTGGATACCGTCATCGTTGGTGAGAAGAATTTGTCTTCTTCGCATATGTCTCCCTGAATAAAGAAAGAAGCGGGGAACACCCGCTCCTGGCGTTGCTGTGGCGCCCCCTGCGTGATTCGAACACGCGGCCTTTTGGTCCGCAACCAAACGCTCTATCCACTGAGCTAAGGGGGCACTGGCGATTGTGATTCTAATGCAGAAAGAAAAGACGGTCAAGCCTTCCTGGAAAGAGTGAGGACGCCTTGAAATGAGGTTCTGCATAGAGTTTTGGAAGACAGAAGACACTTTCCCCTACACAGCGCGAAAAATTTGAGTATAATTTTGGCATGTCAGGAGTCACGCCGAAAGGAGGTGGTGTGCACGGAGGAGAAGATTATATTGTCAGTGAACGCCGACAGTGTATCCATCGTTTTGAAATCCCGATAAACGGAGGAGAAAGATTATGTACCGCAAGCGCGTAATGCTGTTCCTGGGTCTGCTGGTCGTTGCCAGCATGGTCCTGGCGGCGTGCAAGCCGACACCGACTCCGACTGAGGCTCCGCCCGCGGAAGAGACTGCGCCGCCGGAGGTAGCCCCTACCGAGGCGCCTACCGAAGCGCCCGCTGCGCCGTCGCACACCGGCGCCTGGGTGGATGATGTGACTTTCATTGCCGAGACCGATAGCCAGGCTGCCGTGCGCCGTGTTCAGGAGGGGTTGGTCGACGTTTACGCCTTCACGAATGATGACGCGGAACTCTATCAGTCGGTCAAGGAAGACCCCAACACGAAGGTGGTGGAGTTCTTCGGCGTCTACAACGAGTTGACCATCAACCCCTATGGCGTCGAGGATGAGAA
>RFJH01000286.1 GCA_003694975.1 Anaerolineae bacterium
CTCCCCGAACTGGATCTGGAACGGGTCGAGACCCGCCTGAGCCTGTTCGGCAAGACCCTGACCGCGCCCATCCTCATCAGTTCCATGACCGGAGGGACGAAGACCGCCCGCACCATCAACCGGCACCTGGCGCAGGCCGCGCAGGAGGTCGGTGTGGCGATGGGCGTCGGATCGCAGCGCATCGCCCTGGAGAACCCGCGCCAGGAGGAGACCTTCGCCATCGCCCGCAAGGTCGCCCCGGATATCCTGCTCTTCGCCAACCTGGGCGCGGTCCAACTCAACTACGGCTACACGATAGACCACTGTCGCCGCGCCGTAGAGATGATCCAGGCCAACGCCCTCATCCTGCACCTGAACCCCTTGCAAGAGGCCGTGCAGCCCGGCGGAGACACCAATTTCGCGGGCCTGGCAAAGAAAATCGAGGCGGTGTGCAAAAAACTGGAGGTGCCGGTAATCGTCAAGGAGGTCGGTTGGGGCATCTCCGAGCGGACGGCGCGCCTGCTGGCCGATTGCGGCGTGGCGGCCATTGACGTGGCCGGCGCGGGTGGGACGAGTTGGTCGCAGGTGGAGATGCACCGCGCGCCGGATGAGTTCACGCGCGCCCTGGCAGCCGCCTTTGTCGATTGGGGCATCCCTACCGCCGAAAGCATCCTGAACGTAAAACGCGTCGCACCGGAGATGATGGTCTTCGCCAGCGGCGGCCTGCGCGATGGCGTGGACATCGCCAAGTGCATCGCCCTGGGAGCCACGCTCGGCGGCATGGCCGGCGCCTTCCTGCGCGCCGTCGCCGACCCCAAGGGCGCGCCGGTCGAACGCGTGGTGGAGACGCTGCGCCTGCTCCGGCGACAATTGCAGGTCACCATGTTCGCCGTGGGCGCGGCCACCCTGAACGACCTGCCGGGAACGTTGTCCCTCTCATCCAACGCTGCCTGACGCACCATGCCGCGCGAATGGAAATACCTGGGGCTGGGAATGCTCATCGGCGCAGGGATCGCCCTGCCGTTGTTTGCCGGGATGTTCCTCCTCGCCCCGAGTCTCTCGCTCACGCCTCCCACGCCCCGGTCCGGAGCGACCCGCTCCCTTGTCACGCCGGCCCCGGCCTCTCGCGTCACGCCACAGGCGGTCACCGCGTTCCCCTCGCCGACTCCCACGGTCACCCCCACCTTCACCCCTACACCGACCGCCATTGCCGGCGCGCGGCGCTCCGCCGTGTCCGCCTTCGCGACCTCCACCCCTCTCAACCCCGCCGACCTGACGGAACCGCTGATCATCGGCCCCCTGACGAAAGAGCAGCAAGAGCGGCTCTACCGGGTCTCGTTGCGCTATCGCGCCCCGACCGTGGAGGAAAGCATTCCTCTGGCAAAGGAGATCAACGGTGTGGGCTACGGCCATCCGAGCAACATCTGCGGGCCACTGGCCATCTCCATTCTGCGCGATGCCGGCCTGGTCGGCGCAGACGTGAGGCCGTATGACTTCTGGCTGCTCAACCCGGGCGTCCCCGAAGACCGACGTATCCTGGAGCGCACCTTTCCACCGGAACGTTTCCTTCACTTCGAGACCAAAGAGCCTCTCTATCGCATTGACTGGCGCTCCTTCCCGCTCAAACCGGGGGATTTCCTCTACATCAAAAGCGGCACCGGCGGCAATTTCGACCACATGCTCGTCGTCACGCGCGTGGACGAAGAGGGGCGTGCCTATTCCGTCACCAACTATGCCACAACGGAGGGATTCATCATTGATGAGGTCATGCTCTACGATCCGGATGACCCCACCGCCGGCATCTTCCGCACCTGGACGGAACACCCTTACGCCATGTTAGGAGCCACAGGCTTTGGGGGGTTCGAATTGTGGCGGCCACAGGTGTGTCGCTACTGCCCCTAAGACCTTCTGAAAATTCCCCGTACAGGGGGTCATACGTTCTTCACATTCCCACTTCCCCAAAGGCATATGCCGACCGGCAGATGGCAAACGCATCTCTCTTCCTTACACTGAAAGTGTGAGCCGAGAGACGGAGTACGTTTCGTTCCTGGTGCGTTTGTGGCGCGCGCCCGCCGAAGATCGGCAGTGGCTGGCCCAGGCCGAGCATATTCCCAGCGGCGAGCAGCGCTACTTCGCCTCCCTGGAGGAGTTGTTCGAGTTCATCCGCGCCCTGGCAGGCGGAGAGTCGTTCGCTCCGGGCGCGGAGAACGCTCGAGAGGATTGACTTCCGGCAATTCCAGAGAAAGGAGGAGTCAACCATGAATCACGATCCTTCTTTACCATCGAGCCGCAGAACACACCATCGTTACCTCGCCGGTCTGCTCTCTCTGGCGATGGTGTTTCTCGTCCTGCAACCCATACGTAGTTGCAACCTTTATAACGATGGTATCTGCGATCCGACCATAGAAGACTACCGACAAAGCAAGGATTGCTATTGCGGCGATAACGTCTGTGATTCTCAAGAAGCCTTTGATGAAAGTTGCCCCGAAGACTGCGGCAAAACAGAAGCGCCTCTTCAGACCGCAGGCACCGCTCCGCCGGTCGCGTCGACCACCTCTCCCCCCATCACAACCGAGCCACCCGATTGGGTTGGATTTGAAAAAGAGGTTGAGCGGGCGGAGGAAGAGTGGCTGGATCGCATCGCGCGCGACGGCGTGGGCGATGTGATGAACTACGAAATGACCGCCCTGGCGGAAGCATTCGATCCCTTCGACGACATCGTCGGCGCGGTTCTCCTGTGGGAAGGGTATCCCCTGGACGGCTGGAATCTGCCCGAAAGTTACCTTGCCTGGAACGACGAAGGGCACTTCCCCATCGTCATGCCCACCGGCACTTACGACACCATGCACAATCAACCTCCTCCCGGGAGCAATGCCCTGCTGGGTGGTGACGTGCAACAAGGAGACATCGGCGTAGGGTGGAACTACCCGGCCAACGACCACGTGAACGCGGATATACCGCCCATCTTACCGTTCCCCGGCCTTGCCAATCCCGCCGGTGACACCTCTGCCCTGCCCCATGTGCGGCGTGGAGGCGGGCTGCTCGCCATCGTCCCACAGCCCGTCAACCAGATGGGAGAAGCCGCCTGGTTCGGCTACCAGGTGTTCTGGCCCTGGGAATGGGAGGCCGCGCCGATTGCCTTCACCACCCCCAACGCCACCGTGACCCTGGAAGGCGCCTGGGCCGGCGTGCTCTACGACGCCTCCGGCGGCGAGACGGCCTTCTGGCTGGAACAGGGTCAGGCCACCGTACAGGGCAACGCCGATGAGCAGCCCCTGGCCGTGCAAGGCCCCGCCGATGGTGAACACGTCGCTCTGGTGATGGTCTCCTCCGAGGGGAAGGCCGGCGCTCCGAAGCAGGTGGGCGCGGAGGTGCTGGCCGAGCGCTTCGGCGTGGCAGATGCTCTCTCCAGCATGTTCACCGTGGTGATCACGGTCGCCGGCCCGCCCGACCCACTCCCCGAAGACCTCAACGACCTCGACTTCGTGGCCGACCATCCCTGGGGATTGCTGGTAGATGCCGACGGCGATCCCAACACCGGCTTCTCCATTGATTTTGCCCACATGCGCGGTCTGGGCACGGAGTTCGAGGCCTACCTGGTCGAGGGCGGAAAGGCTTGCAGTTTATCAGGTGGCTGCGACGCGAGCCTCCTGGAGGCGCGCGTGCTTTCCCCCACACAGATGGCCTTTTCGTTCCCGGTGACGACGCTGCGCGAGGCTCTGGGCGAAACCCTGGATCCTCAGAAGATGGTCTGGCGAGTGGTGCACGTCAACTACACCATCCCTGAGCCGGATTCGCCCAAAGATACCTTCCCCGACCCGCCGTAAATCGTTCGCGAGTCGGCAAAGTGACATGATCACACTCGGCTCATGTATCCAAACTGGGCAACGGGTCGTGCGAGGGCAATGCCCTCGCACCCCAACAGCACACGTTTTTTGAAGATGAGCCTCCCACTTATCTCATAAGGAGAACCCCTATGAAACCGCTCTCAACCCTTCTGATCCTGGGCCTGGCCATTGGCCTGCTGGGATGTCAACCCACCGCCACGCCCTCGCCGACGTCCACGCCTCTTCCGCCCACCGACACCCCTACGC
>RFJH01000287.1 GCA_003694975.1 Anaerolineae bacterium
GCCCCACCACACCCCCGGCGGACGAATGGTCTCTCTGGGTAGACGGCACGCACCTGCGCGGCGCGAACATCTACCAGCGCCGCGTCTTCGACGAACTGGACGAGGGCTTCCTCGGCCCCGGTCCCCTCGGCCCACCCTATACCCAGGCCGACTTCGATGCCCTGGCCGCTGCCGGTGCGAACTACGTCAACCTCTCCGTGCCGGGCCTCTTCACGGTCCAACCGCCCTACGAACCCGATCCGGACGTGGTCGCCACCGTAGACCGTCTCCTGGAGATGGCCGCCAGCGCCGACCTTTACGTCGTCCTTTCGGCGCGGACAGGGCCACTGCGCAGCGAGTTCTCCATCCTGCGCGATGGGGCCGGCGACTGGTTCGGCTACGAATACCTGATCGAGAAAGTCTGGGAGGACACAGAAGCCCAGGCCGCCTGGGCGGCGATGTGGCGCTACACCGCCGAACGCTATCGCGACAACCCCATCGTCATCGGCTATGACCTGATGGTTGAGCCGAATTCCAACGACATCCTGGATATCTGGGACCCGGATGAGTTCTACCGTCAATACGGCGGCACGACCTACGACTGGAACACCTGGTACCCCCCCATCGTGCAGGCCATCCGCGAGGTGGACCCGGATACGCCCATCCTCGTCGGCGGGATGGGATACAGCGGCCTGGAATGGCTGCCCTATCTCCAGCCGGTGGACGACCCGCGTGTCGTCTACACCTTTCATCAATACGAGCCGTTCGTTTACACCCACCAGGAACCGGGGGAGGGCCTGACGAATACCTACCCGGGTCGCTTCGACGCGGACTGGGACGAGGAAGCGGAGGACGTAAATCGCGCCTGGCTGGATTCCTTCTTCGCCCTGGGCGACCTGTACGCGGCCCAATACGGCGTCCCGCTCGCGGTCAACGAGTGCGGCGTGATGCGTTGGGAGCCGGGTGCCGCCGACTTCATGCGCGACCAACTCGACCTGTTCGAGAGACGCGGCTGGAACGTCGCCGTCTGGATGTGGTATCCGGACTGGCCTCCCCTGGCAACCCCCGATGGCGACCACGACTTCAACTTCCGCTTCGGCCCCGACCCCGCCAACCTGACCCCCACATCGAACGACCTGTTCGCCGTCTATCGAGAATTCTGGTCGCACAACACCCTACGGCCTTCTGGCCGGAGATAACCCCTCGCGGCCTCCGGCCTTACGCCTCCCCCATGGCCGTCGGAGGGCGCCAGCCGGAGAGAAAGGCCGCCTGCAATTCGGTCAGCGCCTCTCGTGCCCGTCGCCGCGTCGTCTCGTCCAGTGGCAGAGCCGCGAACTCATCCTCGTCCAGCACCCTCTGCTCCCCCTCCGGCGAGACCCACAAATCAAGCGCCAGGTCCACATAGGAGACCGTGTCCCCGTCCACAACCGCCGGGAGTCCAATATTGCAGTACCAGCCCTTGAGGCGGTCATCGTCGCGGTCGTGGATCTCGAAGACGTTGTACCAGCGGTCGGTGTAGAAGGTCTCCACGAAGCGATCGCCCCGCTTCAGCGTAGTATCCAGGAAGGGCATATCGGGCAGGTTGAAATGCGCCTCCAGCACCACCGCATTCGGCTCGCGGCGCAGGATGCGGCCTGCGTACTGCCAGGTCACCTCGCCGCGCAGATTCCGCTTCAACACCCGCACATCATCCATGGGGCAAACACTGCAACGCCCGGCGCGACACACGCACCGTGATCGTCTCCCCTCGTTGCGGCGCGCGCGAGAGGTGAACGACCAGATCGTTCTCCAGACGCACGCGATACCCATCCTTCTGAAAGACGACATCCTCGACGCGCCCACTCAAGCGGTTTTCTCCCGCCCCGGCTTCTTCTACATCCGGACGGAGGAGCAGCGAAACGGACTCGCCCGGCGCGTGTTCGTGACCACAATCCACCTCCAACACCCCAAACGGGGTCTCCACTCGCCCCGCTTCGCGGACGAGGCCTTGGATCACGTTCCCCAACCCCAAAAAACGCGCCACCCACGCCGAGGCTGGGCGCGCGTACACGTCCTCCGGAGTCCCGCTCTGCACGATGCGCCCCTCATGCAACAAGGCGACGCGGTCGGCAATAGCAAAGGCTTCGTCCTGGTCATGCGTGACGTAGAGGGCCGGGATGGCCGCCGAGCGCAGGATGCCGCGCAGTTCGTCCAGCAGGCGGTCGCGCAGGGCGCGGTCGAGGGCACCGAGAGGTTCGTCGAACATCAAGAGGCGCGGGCGCGGCGCGAGGGCACGTGCCAGGGCAACGCGTTGCTGCTCGCCACCGGAGAGATCGGTCACGCGGCGGCGCTCGAAGCCGCGCAGATTCACCCGCTCCAGGGCCTCGGCCACGAGACGCTCAACCTGCGCTCTCGGCACCCCCTGCATTCGCAGGCCAAATGCCACGTTCTCGGCCACATTCAAATGGGGAAAAAGCGCGTAATCCTGGAAAACCAGGCCAAAGCGGCGACGATGAGGTGGCAGGTGAGTGATATCCTCCCCATCCCAGAGCACCCGGCCTGCTTCGGGCGTTTCCAGCCCGGCGACGATGAGCAACAGCGTGGACTTTCCCACGCCGGAAGGCCCCAGAAGGCAGAGCGTCTCACCGCCTTCCACGCGCAGTGAGACTTCCCGCAATAGGGGACGTCCTTCATAGGATTTGACAATCCGACGCAACTCAAGCATGGTGTCTTGACGAGAGAAAACCAGAGCACGGATGGCGTTATTGTATCGCAATTCCCCCCTCAACAACCCGTTTTTTCGCCTTCCCCGACTCGCGAACAGGGAGTGAATTATCCGGTAGGCGGTTCCTGCGCCAGGCCGAGGAATCCGCCAAAGGTGAAGCCGGGGAAAACCCGATCCAGTTGGTCGTTGCGCAAACGTTTTTGCACGATCTCGCCAAGCACGGTTCGAAAATCGGTTGTGACCGCCAGATCACCGGGACCGTAGAGCACTTCCGGCGATAGCCCCGGCCATTCACCGTACACTTTCCCACCGTTGATACCGCCTCCCAACACAAACATCACGTTACCATGGCCGTGATCCGTGCCGCCACCGCCGTTTTCCGCCACGCGCCGCCCGAATTCCGACATGGTCACCACCGTGATGCGCTTCATCTGCTCGCCCATATCCACATAAAAAGCGAACAGGCTTTGTGAGAGGTCGGTCAACAGTGAGGGCATCTGTCCTTCCAACGCGCCCTGGTTGATATGAGTGTCCCACCCGCCGAGGTCCACGGCGGCCACCTCGAGGCCGACCTCCGCCTTGATGAGTTGGGCAACCTGTCTCATCGTCTGGCCGAAGGGTGTGGCAGGGTACTCTGCGCCGTGCTCGGGGTGGTACTCCCCGGCGACCACCTGCGCCAGGGTCTCTGTGGCGCTAAGGGTGACGCCTCCGGCGGCGTCCAGGGGTGAACCGAGGCGGTAGAGATTGCTCAAAACCGCCTGGAAGCGCTCCAATTCGGGAGCGCTGCGCCGACCGCCAAGGCGGAAGTCCTCGACGGAAGAAAGCGCCAGCGCCGGAGTGGAACCGCGAAGGGAAGCCTGCAACATCGCTCCAAAGCCAACTGCCCGGAAAGGGGAAGCGTTCTCTGACGCCAGGGTTTCCAGGTGGCGCGCCAGCCAGCCGCTGGGAACCTGCTTCTCGCCGGGCGTGCCGCGTTCCATGTAATCCATGGCCTCGAAGTGAGAGTGGGTGGGGTCTGGGGAGCCGGCAGCATGGACGATGGCCAGAGCCCCCTCGTCCCACAGGTTTTTGAAGGGACGCAGAGAAGGATGAAGGCCAAAGAAATCGTCCAGGTTCAGGGCGGTGGCCTCATCACCGGATTTCGGCTCCGGGATGGCCAGCGTGGGGCGAGCATCGAAATAGTCCTTCTCGGCAAAGGGGATGACGGCATTCAAGCCATCCATGGCTCCACGCAGGAACACACATATCAAAATGTCGCCTTGAGGGCCGGCCTCAGGGGAAAAGAAAGCCAGGCGCGGTCGCCAGCCCGCCACAGGAGCGACGGGCAAAGCCCACGCCGCCAGGCCGGCAGAGAAAAGTTTAAGAACATCACGGCGAGAAAGTGTTTGAGACATCGGCTATTCCTCAGTGACAGGACTTACGCGGTTGAGAAGCACAACAGGCGAAAACCGGCGTTTTGTGTCATGGCGAGTCGCCGAAGGCGGCGAAGCCATCCCCTACACCATGGGGGAGATTGCTTCGGCGGGTTTGGTTTCGAGAGCCTCAAC
>RFJH01000042.1 GCA_003694975.1 Anaerolineae bacterium
AGGTATCGCGGCAGGTACCTGGGCACCTTTGGCACCCTGGCGGCGCAATCCTTCCACGAGACGAAGAACTTCACCTGCGGCGAGGGCGGCGCCTTGCTCATCAACGATCCGGCTTTCATCGAGCGCGCCGAAATCATCCGCGAAAAGGGCACCGACCGCAGCCAATTCTTTCGTGGACAGGTGGATAAATACACGTGGAGAGATATTGGCTCCTCCTACCTCCCCTCGGATATCCTGGCGGCGTTCCTTTATGCACAGTTCGAGCAGCGCGAGCGCATCCAGTCGCATCGCAAGGCGCTGTGGGATGGCTATATGTCCGCGCTGAAGGACTGGGCGGAGCAGAACGGCGTGCAATTGCCCACTGTCCCCGACTATGTGGAACCGGCCTATCACCTGTTCTACCTCCTTCTCCCCGATCTCGAAACGCGCCAGCGCTTCATCGCCCATCTACGGGAGCGCGGCGTATATAGCGTGTTCCACTACCTGCCGTTGCATCTCTCGGCGATGGGACGGCGCTTCGGTGGCCAACCCGGCGATTGCCCCGTCACCGAGGATGTCAGCGACCGCCTCGTCCGCCTGCCTTTCCATAACGACCTGAGCAGTGCGGAGCAGGAAATTGTCATTGAGAGTATTCTGGAGTTTGCATTCTGATGAAAAACGTCCTGATCACCGGCGGCGCGGGGTTCATCGGCGCGAATTTCGTGCGCTATCTCCTGCGCGCCGAACCTGAAGTGCATATTATCAACCTGGATGCCCTCACCTACGCCGGCAGCCTGGAGAATCTGCGCGACCTGCCCGATCCCTCGCGCCATACCTTCGTGCACGGCGACATCTGCGACGCCGACCTGGTGAACCGCCTGATGCGCGAGCACGAAATTGACACTATCGTCCATTTCGCCGCCGAATCGCACGTGGACCGCTCCATCCTCGGCCCCGCGCCGTTCATCAAGACCAACGTCATCGGCACGTTTACGCTCCTCGAAGCGGCGCGCCAGGCCTGGGGTCAGGAGCGAGACGGAGTCCGTTTCCATCACGTCTCCACGGACGAGGTGTACGGCTCGCTCGCCCCGGACGATCCGCCTTTTCAGGAGTCCACCGCCTACGACCCACGTTCGCCCTATTCCGCCTCGAAGGCTGCCTCCGACCACCTCGTGCGCGCCTACTTTCATACCTACGGCCTGCCGGTCACCATCACGAATTGCTCGAACAACTACGGCCCCTATCAGTTTCCCGAAAAACTCATCCCCTTGATGATCCTGAACGCCTTGCAGGGCCGGCCGCTACCGGTTTACGGCGATGGGAAACAGGTGCGTGATTGGCTCTACGTGGAAGACCACTGCGAGGCGATTCATCTCGTGCTGCGGAAAGGGCAGGTTGGAGAGACATATAATATCGGCGGCGGGAATCAACCCTATAACATTGACGTGGTGAGGAAGATTTGCGCGCTCCTCGCGGAACTCCGCCCCGGTGTGGACTACGCCTCGCTCATCACCCACGTCCCCGACCGCCCCGGTCACGACCGCCGTTATGCTATGGACACGACGAAGATACGCTCCGAACTCGGCTGGCAGCCACGCCACGACCTGGAGAGCGGCCTGCGCGCGACAGTCAGATGGTATCTTTCCCACCTGGATTGGGTGGCGAAGGTCGCCCAGGGCGAGGAATTTCAAAAGTGGCTGCAACAAAACTACGCCGACCGTCAATCCCTCGCCGGCAGGAGGAGAGCATGAAAGGCATCATCCTGGCCGGTGGACGGGGCACGCGCCTCTACCCACTCACGCTGGGCGTGAGCAAGCAATTGTTGCCGGTCTACGATAAACCGATGGTCTATTATCCGCTCTCTATGCTCATGCTGGCAGGGATTCGCGAAATTCTCGTCATCAGCACACCGGAAGACCTGCCCGCCTTTCGCCGCCTCCTGCGAAGCGGAGAGCAATGGGGCGTCGCGTTCGATTATGTGGAACAACCGGCGCCGCGCGGCCTGGCGGAAGCGTTCATCCTGGGGCGCGAGTTCGTCGGGGACGATCCGGTCTGCCTGATCCTGGGCGATAACATCTTTTACGGCACCGGTCTGTGGGACACGCTGCGCCAGGCGGCCCAACTGGAAGAGGGTGCGCTCATCTTCGCCTATCCGGTAAAAGACCCCAGTCGGTACGGCGTGGTCGAATTCGACGAGAACTATCAGGCGATCAGCCTGGAGGAGAAACCGAAGAACCCCCGCTCGCGCTATGCCGTGCCGGGGCTGTACTTCTACGATAATCAGGTGTTGGAGATGGCCGCCCACCTGAAGCCCTCGGCGCGCGGCGAACTGGAGATCACAGATATCAACCGCCTCTATCTGGAGCGCGGACAGTTGCGCGTGCAGATTCTGGGGCGCGGAGTCGCCTGGCTGGATGCGGGCACGCCGGAGAACCTCCTCCACGCGGCGAACTTCGTCCAGGCAGTGGAAGAACGCCAGGGGCTGATGATCGGCTGCCCGGAGGAGGTGGCCTATCGCATGGGGTTCATCACCCGTGAGCAACTGCGCACTCTGGGCAAGGAACTGGCCTACAACGGCTACGGGAAGTACCTGTTGCAACTGGCCGACGAAGAAGAATTCACCTGAAAAGCGATTGGCAATTCAAACAACAGCCGGTAAAATAAGGCCGTTATGCATGCCGGAAATTCACCCCACGCGGAGTACGATGTCATCATCGTCGGTGCCGGCCCTGCAGGCTGCTCGACCGCCCTGCACCTGGCACGCCTGGCGCCAGACATAGCAGCACGCACACTTGTTCTGGAGAAAGCACATCACCCTCGCCACAAACTGTGCGCCGGTGGGGTGATCCCGGATGCCGAGCGTTGTCTGCAACGCCTGGGGTTGGATATCTCCGAAGTGCCGCATGTGACCGCTTCTCAGGCGCACTTCGATTTCGCCGGGCGCGGCCTGCGCATGCGTACCCGCGGAAACCCCTATGCCTTCCACGTCGTCCGCCGTGATGAGTTCGATGCCTGGCTGGTCAGGAAAGTTCGCGAGCGAGGAATCGAGGTCCGAGAAGGAACGCGTGTGAAAAGCATTCATGTAGACGACGACATCGTGCGCGTGGAAACCGCGACCGGGACGCTTCGCGCCCGCGCCGTCGTCGGAGCAGATGGCTCGAACAGCGTCGTTCGCAAAGCCATCGCCGTCGAAGAACAGCACACCCACGTGGCACGCGCCCTGGAAATCATCACCCCGCCTCGCCCGGAGACCTCCTCTCACGTCCAGACAGACTCCTACTTCGATTTCCTCTGCATACCTCAGGGCATCCTGGGGTACGTGTGGGACTTCCCAACGCAAATCAAGGGGGAAGCCAGGCGCTGTTGGGGCGTCTACGATAGCAACATCGCGGCGACGGAAAAGGAAATCCCGTTACGGCTGGCGCTGGCCGAGGAACTTCGCCGTCACGGCTTCGATCTGGCCGAATACGAATTGAAAGGCCACCCCATCCGCTGGTTCGACTCGCGCAACGTCTTCGCCGCGCCGCGCGTCGTGCTGGTTGGAGACGCCGCCGGCGCGGACGTCCTCTATGGGGAAGGCATCAGCCCGGCACTGGGATACGGCGAGATCGCTGCACAAGCCATTCGCGATGCGTTCGCCCGCCAGGATTTCTCTTTCCAAGATTACCGCCAGCGCGTGCTCGATAGTCCCCTGGGCAAATCCCTACGCCGCCGCACGTTCTTCGCCCGCATCTTCTACCGCCTGCGCCATCCGACGGTTCAGGCGTTCATCTGGCGACGCCTGGGCTGGCTGGTCAGAATCATCGTCAACACCTTTCTGATCGACTGGACACTATGGGGGCGTGACTGAACCTCCCGTCACATCTTCCCCCTCTTCTCCCGACAAACTTCCCCTGATCTTGCGCAGAAACCCGGGCGCGTTCAAGGTGCGCTCCAGGAGATAGGTCAGATACCCTTGTATCAGGCGCTCCACCTCCGCGCGGACCCCAGCCGTAGGGCGCGCACGCGCCGCATCCGCGTACTCCGAACGCTGGAAATGTCGCAGGTATTTCAGCGCTTCCATTGAAGCCGCCTGTAGGGCAGGGTCCCCCCTCCCGCAGCGCGCGCAGACGACTCCCCCCTCGCCAAAGGAGAAGAACTGGTCTTCGGGGCGGACCGGTTCCTCGCAGCGGACGCACTCAAAGAGGCGCGGTCGGAATCCCACACCATCGAGCAGACGAATCTCAAAATAGCGCAGGGCCGGCCACGGGTCCGCGCGCGAGGCGAGACGGGATAAGGTCGCCGTCAACAGGTGGAAGAGCGTCGCGGCGCCTGCCTCCTCGTCCTCGTGTGTGAAGCGGTCTACGAGTTCGACCACATAGGCGGCGTGCCCCATGCGAACCAGGTCGTCGCGCAGGGGGAGGTAAGGTTCAATAGTCTCCGCCTGAGTGATAATGAAGAGGTCGCGCCCCTGGGCCAGTTGCAACGCCACCTGGGTGAACGGCTCCAGATGGCCGGCCCTGCGAGAGGTAATCTTGCGGACCCCCTTCGCAATCGCCCGCACCTTCCCTCGTTGGCGGGTGTAGAGCGTGAGCAGACGGTCGGCTTCCCCGAAATCGCGATGGTTCAGCACGACGGCCTCCACGCGGAAGGAGCGGAAAGTTTTCATCTCACGGTTCCGGCAAGTGCCTATTTCCTTTCGGGGAGAAGAGTGAAAGCAGCAGGGAGCAATTCGGCCAAAGCAAAGCGATGATGCAGTTTTCCCTCGCTATCGGCAACGAGGACCAGCACATCCAGGCCGAACTCGGAAAGCACCTGGCGACAGGAGCCACACGGTGTGCCGCCGTTTTCGGTGACAACCGCAATGGCCTCGAATTCGCGTTCCCCTTCCGAAACGGCCTTGAAAATCGCCACCCGCTCGGCACACATGCTTGTCGGGTACGCCGCGTTCTCCACGTTGGCACCGGTAAAAATGCGCCCACTTTTCGTCCGCAAGGCTGCGCCAACGGCATAGTTCGAGTAAGGCGCGTAGGCACGCCTGCGGGCTTCGTTCGCCAGGGCGATCAACGCCCGTTCTTCCTGGTCAGAAAGCGTGTTCATTCTTCTTTGTCTTCTCCTCTGATGCAGCGATCCGTCGCGCGCGCACGCGGCGGATGCGTCGTCCGATGATTTGTTCAACCGTCAATTCCAGGTCACCCTCCTGAATTTTTTCGCCGGCCTGGGGGACGCGCCCCATGCGGTCGTAAAGGAAACCGGCCAGGGTATCCGCCTCGTCCTTTGGCAAGTCGCTTTTCATGATTTGATTGAAATCGTCCAGGTCAATGCGCCCGTGGAAGATATATTCATCCGGCCCAACCGCCTGATAGGGCACCTCTTCGCTCTGATCGTACTCATCCTGGATCTCGCCGATGATTTCCTCGATGATATCCTCCAGTGTCACCAAACCGGAGACGCCGCCGTACTCGTCCACCACAATCGCCATGTGGATGCGTTGCGCCTGCATTTCGGCCAACAATTCGTCCGCTTTCTTGGTCTCCGGAACGAAATAGGCCGGACGTAAGAGGTCGCGCAGCGTCAGGCTTCGCTTCCCGTTGATGCTTTGCAAGAGGTCTTTGGCGTAGAGCAATCCCAGGACGTTATCCACCGTCCCTTCGTAGACCGGCACGCGCGAATAGCCGGAACGGATAAAAGCGTCCACCGCTTCGCTCAAGGGTGTGTGGACTTCCAGAGCGAGCATGTCGATGCGCGGGACCATGATTTCGCGCGCCAGGGTCTCCCCAAAACGGAAGATGGAATAAATCATCTGGCGTTCTTCTCGTTCCAGGCCGCCGGTATCCTCTTCCGACTCGACCCAGGAGCGGAGTTCATCATCGGTGACCTGGACGGTGGCCTGCGATGGCCAATAGGCTCGCGTCAACAAGACCGGCAAGAAAGTCAGAGGGACGAAGAGCGTAGTCAGAAATCGCCCCCACGGCGCCAGACGCAATGCCCATTCCTCCGGACGACGCACAATGCGCCCCTCAACAAGAAACTCGGCCACCAGAAGCGCCAGGGCAACCCCCAGAGTCCCAAGAAATTGAAAAACGCGTAAAAGGGGGCGCTCCCCGATCACCGAAGCGATCAACAGGAAACTCAGTCCCAGCAACGAAACGCGCGCCAAAACCTGGCTCAACCGCAAGGTGGGACGCAGGTACAGGCTATCAAGCAACGCCAGGGCACGCTCGGTTGCCTGTGGCTGCTCCTCGCGTAGAGGCATCAACCGCAACGGGCGCGCATTGAGCAAAGCGGCGCGCGTGGCAGCAATCAGCAGATCAAGAAGGAAAAAAGCGATGAGTAGGGGTAAACCGCTCTCAATCTCTATCACGTGACTCCAGTTTCCGTATAGCGCGTGCCGGCACCCCGACGACCAGCGTATCCGGCGGCACGTCTTTGGTCACCACAGAACCGGCACCGGTACGCGCTCGATCGCCGACCTTGAGCGGCGCGACGAGCATTGTATCACTGCCGATGAACACATCCTCACCGATTTCGGTGGGGTGCTTTTTCTCGCCATCGTAATTACAGGTGATTGTCCCCGCTCCAATGTTCGTCCCCGCGCCAACCGTAGCATTCCCAATGTAGGAAAAGTGCCCCATCTTCACCCCGGGGCCCAAATAGGAATCCTTCACCTCGCCGAAATTACCCATGTGTACCCCACGCGCCAGATGAGCACCCTTACGCAGGCGGGCAAAGGGACCGATTTCCACATCCTCTTCCAGATGGGCGCCCTCCACCACCGAAGCGAGCACGGTGCAGCGGTCGCCGATGTGCGAATCGCGCACCAGGGTATTCGGCCCCAACATACACCCCTCGCCAACAGTTGTATCGCCTTGCAGAAAGGTGTTCGGCCAGATGACCGTATCCCGCCCAATGGCCACGCCTGCTTCAATGTAAGTGGCCTCCGGATTGATCAGTGTGACACCGTTGAGCATGTGCTGGCGGTTGATGCGCTTTCGCATCACGGCCTCCGCCTCGGCCAGATGCACGCGCGTGTTGACGCCGATGGCCTCGCTCGCGTCCTCCAGCGTCAACGCCTGCACACTCAACCCCTCCTCGACCGCCAGGGCAATGGTATCGGTCAGGTAATATTCGCCTTTCGGAGAAAGAGGAACGCGTCGCAGAGCCTCCCAAAGCCAGCCTGCCGAGAAGCAGTACGCGCCGACGTTCAATTCACGAATGGCGCGCTGCTCCGGCGTGGCCTGTGCTTCTTCCACAATAGCCTGCACACGCCTGTCTTCACCGCGCACCACGCGCCCAAAGCCACGTGGATCATCGGCGAGGACGGTCAACATAGTAACAGGGCCTTTGTGAGCGCGCTGGGCTTCAATCAGGCGGCTCAACGTCTCACCGCGCAAGAGAGGCATATCGGCGGCGGTCACCAACACCAGGTCTGTTTCGCCCTGGAGTAACGCCTCCGCCTGCTGGACCGCGTGGCCCGTGCCCAGTTGCGGCTCCTGAACGACGCACTGCCCCGCAGCGCCTACCGCTTCCCGTACCTTCTCCGCCTCATGCCCGACGACGACGACCACGCGGTCACAACCCGCCTCGTGCACTGCCCGAAGCGCGTGCCAGAGCATCGGGCGTCCCGCCACCGGATGCAACACCTTGGGCAAGGAAGATTTCATGCGCGTGCCTCGACCGGCGGCGAGGAGGACAGCAGCAGTTTTCATCGTCACATCTCCACAGATAAAAAAACAAGGCTCTACCGCCTGCGGGGCGGCGAGAAGCCCGTTTCTTGACTAGAGAAAAGAAGCCCCGCATGTGCGGGCAAAGGCTGGGGCGCCTGGATTCGAACCAAGATCAACGGATCCAAAGTCCGCTGTGCTGCCATTGCACCACGCCCCAGTGAGCGAAAAAATTGTAACACAGGGAAAGCGACAGGGCAATATCTACTCGTCATCCCCCGGTGCCAGTCCCAGTTTTCGGGCCTGTTCATAGGATATCGCCCCCGGCTCCGAAATGCGTTGCGTTTTCACCGCTTTCGACCAGAACGAATCTACATCCTCAGAAGAAAGGGTTTTCTTCGCCTGTGCCAGGAGGGCTTCCAGTTCTTCCGCAGAGGGTTCATGATCACCTTCGTCGTTCTCCTCAACCGTCACGTCCGCCGCCTCTTCGGCATTCACCACGGGAACCGATGCGCCCAGAGATCGTAATACTTTCTCCACTTCCTCACGCAAGTTGAAGAGGCCCTTCAGCACTTTCGGCAACCGTTTCCCATCGCCCAGGCGGAGGTTCCCGGCCACGAGCAAGGCATGCACGGCATTGACGGGCAGGAGGAGCATATCCTGATCGCCTCCCTGGAAAACATGATAGTTGGCCAGTTCTTCCTGGTGGAGAAAACGCGAAACCTTCACAGACGCGCTATAAATCGCAGCCATCGCCGAGAGCAGCGATACCTCCATACTGCTATCCACCAGGTCACCGGCACGTGCCAGGACCCGCCCCCGGTCGCTGACCAGGAAGACGGCTTGAGCGTCAAATCGTTTGCGAAAGTCGGATAACAACTCAGCAAGTGTCCTGCGTTGTTCTTCCTCCTCAGCAGATTCGGCCGGCAGAATGGTGCGTTCCAAACCCAGGCCACGTTCGACGACGTCCAGAAAATCGGCCAGTGGGATGGGTTTTTCAAAAATCGCCATCGCCCCGGCCTTAAGCAATTCAGAACGCACCGCCTTCTCCTTCAGGCCGGTGATCAAAATGACTTTGACATCCGGCCAGCGCTCGCGTATCTTTCGCATCAATTCCAAACCGTTAATGCCCGGCAAGCGATAGTCGGCTACCAGGAGATCGACGCGCTCACGCGAAGACTCCAGGATGGCTTCTTCCCCCGATGGCGACTCGATGACGGTCAACTCGTGAGGTAACGTATCCAACGCCGAATGCAAAAGGCGCAACACATCACGATGGTCGTCAACGAGGAGGATGCGAGGAATACTCATAAGGCAATCCTTCACCACAAGATGCCTGCATTATAGCAAAGATTCGGCAAGTGATGCAGCACCGCACAGTTCAATCAGGTGACCGCAAAAGATGAAAGGGTGTCTACCATCCTATTTCATGGGCTGCACATCGCACCGTAGTCGAACGCTTCAATGTTCCACAGGGCGCTTACGGAGGTGCCATCCAGGGAGAAGTGACACATATCAGGACGGGCAGCCGCGATTCGTAAACGCGGGTAGAGCGGCACGACCGGCAGATTCTCGGCAAAGAGTGCCTGAACCTCACGATGCTTTTGAACATACTCCGGCTCATCCGGGAGATAGTATCCTGCCTCGCGGCAGGAGCGGTCGAAGGCCGGATCACCATAGCCGGTGACGTTCGTGCCGACCCAGTGATTCGCCTCGGTGGGGATTTCCTCACTCGTATACCAGGCGCATGGCGGCTCGATTCCCGCCGTCCCCATAGCGTATTCGGCCAGGTCGAAGCGGCGACCGAAGAGCGGTCCCGTCGGCCCGGCCGCGTAGAACGCCTCCACGGGAAGATATTCTACCTGGACGCCAATGCCACATTGCGCCAGTGACTCTCTGAGAATCTCGCTCACCTGACGGCGTTGTGTGGCGCCAGTGGTGAGGTAGGTCAATTGAAGCGGTGTGCCGAGGGGTACACCGGTCACCCCGACCGCCTGGCGAGGGGTGGAGGGGTCATTATCGTGGTCGCGCCAGCCGATCTCGTCCAGGAGGCGCGTTGCAGCGGTCACATCGAAGGGGTACGTCTGCACATCGGGGTTGTAGAGAGGATGGTCGGGAGGGAGATACGTATCCGGAACGTCCACGAGGCCGAACAAAACCGTATCCACCACCCGCTGACGGTCCAGGCACATTGCAATCGCCTGGCGGGTGCGCACATCGCGGAATATGTCGGCGCGATCGCTGAAGGGAGCATCCACATACCCATCATCATACGAAGCGGGGCGAATGCCAAAATCGAGGCGCTCCATGGTCATCGTCGG